>JBIPLL010000214.1:0-5467 GCA_044368425.1 Beijerinckiaceae bacterium | reverse complement strand
AGCAGCGCGGGGATGCCGACCTTGGCCTGACCGAAGGCGTAACCGCCGGTCACGTAGACGAGGGCGCGGTCAAACGCGACGCCGAGGCGGCCGCGGATGGTGCCGAAATACTCGACCTTGGCGCGCGAGCCGAGGATGAGCGGGCCGCCATTCGCCGTCATTTCGCCGCCCTGAAGGTCAGCCTCAAGACCGGCGACGAACTGGCCGATCTGGTAGTTGAAGCCGATCTGGCCGCCGCCAACGAAGCCGTCGGCGTCGTCGAAGAGGCGGCCGTCCTTCGAGAATTCACCGAAGCCGTAGCCGGCATTGGCACCGATATAGAAACCGGTCCAGGTGAAGGTCGGGGGCGCTGCGAAAGCCGGCGCGGCCGGTGCGGCGCGACGGTTCGGCAAGTCGGCGGCCAGAGCGGCACCAGCAGCCAGCATGCTGAGGGCGGACACAGCCGCGAACAGAGTCTTCTTCATCACTCACTCCTGTTATTTTCGGAGGCTGCGGAATACGCTCACCCCCGAGATGCGAAACCTATACGCTGGACCTGCACATTTGGCTGTTGCGCCTTCATCACAAAGGCGCCGACCATCGTGGCAAGACCGTGGCACGTTCCGGATGCAATCAAGGCGTGCATCCACAACGCGTGTCAGAACTTCATGTTCACGCCGCCGCGCAGAACATTCGTCGAGGGGCTGACCGGTACGGGGCCGAGCGCGGTCGGATAATGCGCCCGGCCGAAGCCGTAATGGAGCATCTCGCCCCGCAGCGAGACCGACTGCGTCATCCGGTACTCGGCGCCTGCACCAATGACGTAACCCGTCTGGGTCTGGTCGGTCTTGGGGCCGGCTCCCTTGAATTCATGAGCGCCCGCCGCGAGGCCGACGGTGCCATAGACCAGCGCGCGGTCGATGGCGACACCACCGCGCGCCCGCAAGCTCGCAAGCCATTTCTGGCGGAATTTCTGCGTGAATCCGCTATGATCCACGCTGGACAGGGTGCCGTCCGCCTCCGCGCCGAAGACGTATTGGTTGACCTGGCCGTTGACGCCGGCCTGCACGCCGCCCACGAGGCCCGACATGTTGGCGCCGTTGGCGCGTCCGAGGCCGCCGCCGGCATGAACACCGGCATAGATCCCGCGCCAGTCCCCCGAGGTTGGGGTCGGCGACCAGGAATCCTGCGCCGCTGCCGGCTGAACCATCATGGCGAGGGCCAGCCCCGCGAGGAGGCCAGCAAGGCCGGATGTGGCAAGGTGCCATGCCTTCCGGTTGTGCAGCCGCGTTGTCATCGTCGTCTCCCCTGCCGTCGACCCGCCCTGGAGGCTCGAGGCATTCATCTCTTGTTGTCTGAATACAGGAAGACACGATTTAGGTTAATGGCCTGCTTTTCTTAATATATGTCATGGCTAATATTGTATTAATTCATGATCTATTCATGATTGCGGCGCTCATGTGGCGCGGGTTCGTGCCGCGCCCCGGTCTGCGAGGTGCTTCGACGGTCCTGCCGGTGCGACCGCCGACGCGCTTGTCAGGGCAAGGAGAGCGTGCCAATTGGCCCACATACAGCGCCCTGGCGCCGTCATCGGAACCCTCGCGTGTCGCTGCCGCTCTCTATCTTCATCATCGCCCGCGACGAAGCCGACCGGATCGGGCGGACGATCGCGGCCGTCCGTCACCTGACTGACGATCTCGTCGTGGTCGATTCCGGCTCTCGCGATGCGACGGTCGAGCTGGCCCGGCAAATGGGCGCGCGGGTCGTCCACCAGGACTGGCTTGGCTATGGGCCGCAGAAGCGCTTTGCCGAGGAGCAGTGCCGGCACGACTGGCTGTTCAACCTCGATGCCGACGAGGTGGTGCCGTCGGATCTGGCGGCGGAGATCGCGGCCCTTTTCGCGCATCGTCTCCCTGCTGCCGATGCCTATGAGATCCGCATCGCCGAGATCTTTCCCGGCGAGGGCAAGCCGCACCGGCTGGCTTACGCGCTGGCGCCCGTGCGGCTCTATCGCAAGGACCGGGGGCGCTATGCCGCGTCGATCGTGCATGACCGGGTCGATCTCGTCCCCGGCGCGCGGGTGGCGCGGCTGAAGGGAACCGTGCATCACTTCTCGGTCCGTTCGCTGGGCGACCAGATCGCCAAGCTCAACAGCTACACGGATGCGCAGGTGCGCGACCTCATGGCGCGGGGCGAAACGCCGTCGCTCGTGCGCCTTGTGCTTGAATTTCCGGCATCGTTCATCAAGGCCTATATCGGGCGACGCCATGCGGTGCGCGGCATCTACGGCTTCATGACGGCGATGAACTTCGCGTTCTATCGCTATCTGCGGCTGGCCAAGCATGTCGAGGCGCAGAGGCTGAAGGGCCGCAGCGAAGGAGACGGGGCATGAAGCCGGGCATTGCGCTTGTCACTGGCGGTGCGGTGCGGATCGGGCGTGCCATCGTGGAGCGGCTGGCTGCCCAAGGCCATGCCGTCATCATCCACTGCAACGGGTCGCGTGCGGCTGGCGAGGCGCTGGCGTTATCCCTGCGGGAAAACGGCGCGCGGGCCGGGGTCGTGACAGGCGATCTCGCGGACCCGGCTGGCGTCGATGACATCATGCCGGCGGCTGCCGCGCTGTTCGGCCCGGTCGATATTCTCGTCAACAATGCCTCGGTCTTTCTGTCAGACCGGATCGAGACGCTCGACGTCCTCCAATGGAACCGGCAGTTCTCGGTCAACCTGCGCGCTCCGATGATGCTTGCCAGAGCGATGGCGGCCGGGCTGCCGTCGGCTGCGCCCGGGCTGATCGTCAATATCGTCGATCAGCGGGTGTGGAAGCTCACCCCCGAGCATTTCTCCTACACGCTGACGAAATCGGCCCTGTTCACCGCGACGCGCACGCTCGCGCAGGCGCTGGCCCCGCGCATCCGCGTCAATGCCATCGGTCCGGGGCCGACCGTGCCCAATCCGCATGACGGGACGGAGGGCTTCCAGCACGAGGCGCGCAACACGCTCCTGGCCCGCGGCAGCACGCCCGCCGATATTGCTGACGCGGTGGCGTTCCTCGTGAATGCGCAGGCCGTTACCGGGCAGATGATCGCAGTGGATGGCGGCCAGCATCTCAACTGGCTTACACCCGATATCGTGCCCTGATCAGCCTTCCCGCAGCGTGATGGCTGCGATCAGGCGGCCATAATCGGGTTCCGCGCGGTGCGTCGTGCGGCGATAGCTGAAGAAACGCTGCGGATCGGAATAGGTGCAGAGCGCCAGATCGTCGAACCGTGTGATGCCCGCGCGCGCCACGCGCCCGCCGATATAGGCGGGAAGATCGAAGAAGGCATGGCCGGGCTTCGCCGCTCCCGTGACGCCGTCGGGGCGAAAGAACCGGTCGTTACCCGTATCCTCGTCCATCAGGCGGGCAATGAATTCCGGCCCCACCTCGTAGGCCGTGGGGCCGATCGTGGGGCCCAGCACGATGCGGATGGCCTCGCGCGTTGCGCCCAGCTTCTCCATCGCGGCGATCGTGGCCTCGATCACGCCAGTATGGGCGCCCTTCCAGCCGGCATGGGCCGCCCCGATGATGCGTGCCTTCGGGTCGGCAAAGAGCAGCGGCCCGCAATCGGCGCTCGAGACGGCCAGCGCCAGGCCCGGTCGCTCTGTTACCATGGCATCTGCGCGCGGGCGCTCGCCGGCGGCCCATGGCTCGATGACCGTGATCACGTCCGGCGAATGGATCTGGTAGAGGCTGAGCAGGCTCTCCGGCGGCAGGCCGAAATGCCCGGCCATGCGCGCCCTGTTCTCCCGGACCTGGGCCTGATCGTCCGACGATCCGACGCCGCCGTTCAGGCTCGCATAGATGCCCTGCGACACGCCGCCCTCGCGCGTGAAGAAGGCATGGGCGATGCCGGGGTCAACCAGGCGCGGGGCGGAGATCGCGGGCAAAGGCGCGTTCGTGACGGGTTGGCTCATGAAGGGCTTGCTCATGCAGGGCTTGCTCCTGGTTCCGTTCACGGCGTGAGGGGAAAGGGAGGGGGCACCGGCAGGCCGGGCGCTGTGATGGCGAGAACCTTGAACAGCGAACCCATGCCGGTCGGCGCAGGATCGATCAAGCGGTCGCGCGCCCTGCCGATGGCTTCCGGGTCGGGGGCTGCCTGCATGAGGCGCTGCGTGCGCGCCTCGAGGCCGAGCGCCAGCAGGAAGTCGCGCTGCGTGATCGGGCCATGCGCCCTCGCTCCGGCCCGGCGCGTGGCTGTGGCGAGGGCCGCGAAATCGACATGGGCGGTCAGATCCGCTTCGCCCGGTGCCTCGAGCGGGTCCACGAAACGGTGACCCTCCAGCGCCTGGAATGTGTCGCCCAGTGCATCGGGCCTTGCATGGCCATAATCGATGGCGAGGAGCGCGCCGGGATTCTGCAAAAAGCGACGCGAAAAGCTTTTGGCGATGGCGGCGCCGACCTGCGGCCATTCGAGAATGGCGCCTTCCGGGGCCGGACGGGTCAATGCCCGTTCGGGCTCTGCGGCGAGGCCGAAGGCAAGCTCGCCCTGCGGATCGAGGCCCACGAGCCGTTCGTGCCAGCCCCCGCCGCGTCGCTCGAAGGCGCGGATCGGCAGCGCGTCGAAGAACTCGTTGGCGACGACGACGGCAGGGCCCTCCGGCAGCGTGTCGATGGCGCCATGCCAGGCCGGCTCCGGCAGGCCGGCTTGCGCGAGTGTGGCGCGCTGGCAGGCGCGCAGGACCGGGCTCGTCTCCACGAGATGCAGGCGAGCCGCATTGCGCAGGGCGGGCAGAACCCGCCAGGCTCGCCAGGCGTCGGCCATCAGGGTGCCGCGCCCGGGTCCAAGCTCGATCACGGCCACGGGCGAGGGGGCGCCCATATCCTGCCAGACCTGCGCGCACCACAGGCCGACGAGTTCGCCGAACATCTGGCTGATCTCGGGCGCCGTGGTGAAGTCGCCGCGCGCGCCCAGCGGATCGCGCGTCATGTAATAGCCGTAGGACGGGTCGGCGAGGCACAGCTCCATGTAGCGAGCGAGCGTGACCGGGCCGTCCTGCGCGATCATCTCGCGCAGGCGGTGCGCGAGCGGGGTGTCGCGGCGCGGCGTCATGCGGGCGCCGTGCGGCGGGCGCGCAGGATCAGCCAGAGGCCAGCCACCAGCAAGGGCAGGCTCAGAACCATGCCCATGGTCAGGCCCGCACCGCCCTGCGTGCCGAACAGGAAGCCGAGCTGCGGATCGGGCTCGCGGAAGAATTCGCAGCCGATGCGCGCGACGGCGTAGCCCGCCGCGAACAGGCCTGCGATCAGGCCTGGCCTGCGATAGCCAACCGCGCGTACGACCAGCGCCAGCAGAATGAGGAGCAGCAGCCCCTCGGTCGCGGCCTCATAGAGCTGGCTGGGATGGCGCGGGACCGGGCCTGCTCCGGGAAAGATCACCGCATAGGGAAAATCGTAAGCGGGGCGGCCCCACAGCTCGCCATTGATGAAATTGGCGATGCGGCCAAAGAA
>JBIPLL010000415.1:0-3258 GCA_044368425.1 Beijerinckiaceae bacterium | reverse complement strand
AGGGCTTGGTCTCATCGGCATGACCGTGCTTGTCGCCTGGCAGGTCTTCGGCCGCTACGTCCTGAACTCGACCCCGACATGGACCGAGCCGTCGGTCCTCCTGCTGATGTCGTGGTTCATCCTGCTTGGCGCAGCCGTCGGGGTGCGCGAGGGGAACCATCTCGGCTTCGAGGTGGGACTGGCGCTGGCACCACGCCCCTTGCGCTTCGTCATGATGCTGACAACGGAAGTGCTGGTCGCGGGTTTCGGGCTCGCCATGGCCTGGTATGGCGCGGAACTCGCCCGCACGACCTGGGCTGCCGCAACACCGATGATCGGGATCAGCCAGGGCTGGGATTTCGTGCCGATGAGTGCCGCAGGCGTGCTTGTCACGCTGTTTGCCGTCGAGAAGCTGGCGCGGCTCTTCGTGGCCGGGCCCGATGCGCTGCCCGTCGGGATACATGCTGGCCACACCGATGCCGCCGGGGGCGCCTGAGCCATGGAACTGACCATCCTGTTCGGCGTCTTCGCCTTCCTGCTGCTCATCGGAACACCGATCGCGTTCTGCCTCGGCATCGCCTCGCTGGCCACGATCACCTATATGGACCTGCCGGCGGCGGTGATCTTCCAGCAGATGAATTCGGGCATGAACGCCTTCGCGATGATGGCGATCCCGTTCTTCATCTATGCGGGCGACCTGATGATCCGTGGCGGGATTGCCGAGCGACTTATCAATTTCGCCTCTGCACTCGTCGGCCACCTGCGCGGCGGTCTTGGCCAGGTCAATGTCGTGACCTGCACGATGTTTGGCGGCATATCCGGCTCCGCGGTCGCCGATGCCTCGGCGGTCGGCGGCATCATGATCCCGCAGATGGTCAAGCGCGGCTACGCGCCCGATTATGCCGTCAATGTGACCGCCAATGCGGCGATCATCGCGCTGCTGATCCCGCCCTCGCACAACATGATCATCTATTCGCTGTCGGCGGGCGGCAATCTGTCCATCGCCGACCTGTTCACGGCCGGCATCGTGCCGGGCTTCCTGCTCGCGGCGGCGCTGATGCTGGCAGCCTGGGCGGTGGCGGTGAAGCGGGGCTATCCCGCCGGCGTGTTTCCCGGATTCCGGGCTGTGGCCGTCTATTTCGCGGCGGCGTTCCCGGGCCTGCTCCTCATCATCATCATCTTCGGCGGCGTGCGCTCGGGTGTGTTCACGGCAACCGAGAGTTCCTGCGTCGCGGTGATCTATGCGCTGCTTGTAACGGTGCTGGTCTATCGCGGCATGAGCTTCGCAGGTTTTCTCGAAGCAACGCTCGGAGCCGTCCGGACCACGGCGATGGTGCTGCTGGTGATCGGCGCGGCAGGGGCCTTCGGCTGGCTGATGGCGCTGCTGCAGGTGCCGGCCCAGGCCGTGATCTTCATGAAGGGGCTGACCGAAGACCCTGTCGCGATGCTTCTGATGATCAACGTCGTCCTGCTGGTGCTCGGCACCTTCATGGACATGGCTCCGATGATCATCATCTGCACGCCGATCTTCCTGCCCGTCGTGACGGCCTTCGGCGTGGACCCGATCCATTTCGGCGTGATCCTGATCCTGAATGCAGGGATCGGGCTCAACACGCCGCCGGTTGGCTCGGTCCAGTTCGTCGCCTGCGCCATCGGCAAGATCAGCATCGGGCAGGCGATGCGCACGATCTGGCCCTTCTACGGGGCGAGCGTTGCCGTGCTGCTCCTCGTGACCTACGTGCCGGCCTTCTCGCTCTGGCTACCCGCCTTGTTCCGCTGAGGATCTGACGTGTCGAACCCTCCGCGCCTGTCTGCTGCCGCGCTTGCCGCGCTTCCCGCCCCGGTCGCCCGGCCCGGCTATGATCGCAAGGCCGTGACACCCGGCATCGTGCATCTGGGCATCGGCGCCTTCCATCGCGCCCATCAAGCCATCTATGTCGAAGATTGCCTGGCACGCGGGGAGACCGGCTGGGGCATCGTCGGGGCCTCCCTGCGACGGCCCGACACGCAAGAGGCGCTCGCACCGCAGGACGGGCTCTATACGCTGGCCGTGCGCTCGCGGGAGGGCGTTGCCTGGCGCGTCGTGGGCTCGGTCATCGACCTGTGCGTCGCGCGGCCCGGCGAGGACGCCCTGCTACGCCACATGTGCGACCCGCGGGTGCGCATCGTCTCGCTCACGGTGACCGAGAAGGGCTATTGCCACGATCCCGCGACCGGCGCGCTGGACGAGGCCCATCCCGCCATCCGCGCCGACCTTGCCAGCCCGCAGGCACCATCATCGGCCATCGGCCTGATGGTCGAGGCGCTGGCGCGACGCCGCGCGGCAGGTGTCGCACCCTTCACCGTCCTGTCCTGCGACAATCTCCCGGCCAACGGGCGCACCGTAGCCGGGCTCATCGCCCGCTATGCCCGGCTGCGCGATCCCGATCTTGGGGCCTATGTCGCGGGCGAGGTCGCCTGCCCTGCGACCATGGTCGACCGGATCGTGCCTGCCACCACGGATGCCGACAAGGCGGAGGTGGCAGCGGCGCTCGGGCTTGCCGATGCGTGGCCAATCATGACCGAGCCCTTCAGCCAATGGGTGGTCGAGGACCATTTTCCGTCCGGGCGGCCCGATCTGGGCGCCGTGGGTGTCGAACTCGTGCGCGATGTCGCGCCCCATGAGCTGATGAAGCTGCGCATGCTCAACGGGGCCCATTCGACGCTCGCCTATTGCGGGCTCCTGATGGGGCACGAGACCGTGGCCGATGCCATCGCCGAT
This sequence comes from Beijerinckiaceae bacterium, assembly GCA_044368425.1. Taxonomy (GTDB): domain Bacteria; phylum Pseudomonadota; class Alphaproteobacteria; order Rhizobiales; family Beijerinckiaceae; genus JBIPLL01. The sequence goes on along the minus strand of JBIPLL010000415.1, from coordinate 518 downwards.
CCGCGCCTCGCACGCGTCTTGGACGCCTTGTGGCAGGCGGCGGCGGCGACGCTGCCGGGCGGGCTCGATACCGCCTCCTATGCGGCGCGCCTGAAAGATCGCTTCGCGAATCCCGCCCTGCGGCACAGGCTCATCCAGATCGCGATGGACGGCTCGCAGAAGCTGCCCCAGCGGCTGCTGGGCTCGGTGCGCGACAGGCTGGCCGCCGGGGCGCCGGTCGAGCCGCTGCTGCCGGGTGTCGCCGCCTGGCTCCTGCACCTGCGCGGGCGGCGAGACGACGGAACGAGCTATGCGATCAACGATCCGCTGGCCTCGGCCATCGCCGCGCTGTCGCCCGAGCGGACCGACGGCGCGCCGGCGACGCTGACGCGCCTGCTGGGGCTGACCAGCGTGTTCGGCGAGGATCTGCCGCGCAATCCCGCCTTCACGCAACCATTGCTCGCATTATTCAGGCGCATGGCCGATGCAGGCGTCGCGCAGGCGCTGGCAGGCTGACGACAACGGGCAACCGGGCTCGT
>JBIPLL010000020.1:0-13456 GCA_044368425.1 Beijerinckiaceae bacterium | reverse complement strand
ACCTGAAACAATTACGCTATTTCGTCCAGATCGCAGAATGTGGCAGTTTCTCGAAAGCAGCCGAGCTTTTGCGGATCGCTCAGCCCTCGCTCAGCCTCCAGGTCAAGAATCTGGAGGAGGAACTGGGGGTGGATCTTCTGATCCGTCATCCGCGCGGCGTTGCAACAACTGATCTCGGCATGCAGTTCTGCGAGCATGCCCGCACGATCCTGCGCGAGGTCGACCGGGTGAAGGAGATCATCCGTTCGCAATCGACGAGTCCCGTCGGGCGGGTCTCGGTCGGCCTGCCGACCTCGGCCTGCCGGGGCCTGTCGAGCCCCTTCCTCCAGGCGATCGCCCGCGAGCATCCCGGCGTCACGGTGCATCTCGTCGAGGCCATGACCGGGAGCCTCGACGAATGGGTGCAGATGGGGCGGCTCGACGTCGCGCTGCTCTACGACCAGAAGGCCTTCGAGAATGTCGCCTGGACCGAGATGATGGTCGAGGACCTGATGCTTGTCGTACCGGCAGGAGCGCCGATCGCGGATGCCGGGCAGGTGCCCTTCGAGCAGCTCGCGGAATTGCCGCTGGTGCTGCCATCGCGCCTCAACGTGCTGCGGACGATTCTCGAACAGATCGCCGCGCGTGCCAATATCACGCTGACCGCGATCGATTGCGATTCGCTGCCCGCCATCACCCAGCTCGTGCGCGACCGCTACATGACCGTGATGCCGCACTTCGCCATGTCGCGCGAGATCGAGAGCGGCGAAATGGTGGCGCTGCCCATCGTCGATCCGTCGCCATCCTGGCGGATGTCGGTCGTGGTGTCGCAGCGGACCATCAACCTGCGGGCCAGCGACGCGGTGGCGCAGACCATGGCCGGCGTGATCAGGCGGCTGGTGGAGGACGGCATCTGGCGCGCGCGCCTGCGCTCCGGCGAAAGGCGGCAGGGCTGAACGCCGCCGCCCGCAAGGCTCTCAATGGATCGTGGAGAGGAACGCCTTGAGGCGCTGGCTGGGCTGCTCGCCGAAGAACACATCGGGTGTCGCGGCGCAGTCGACCTTGCCATTCTCCATGAACACGACACGGTCGGAGACCTGGCGCGCGAAGCCCATCTCGTGGGTGACGATGATCATCGTCATCCCGGTGCGGGTCAGCTCGGCGATGACGTTCAGAACCTCGCCCGTCGTCTCCGGGTCGAGCGCGGAGGTCGGCTCGTCGAACAGCATCAGCTCCGGGCTCATCGCGAGCGCACGGGCGATTGCCGCGCGCTGTTGCTGGCCGCCCGAGAGCTTGCCGGGATAGACATGCGCCTTCTCGGCCAGGCCGACGCGCTCGAGCAGTTCCATCGCGCGCTTCACCGCCTGTTCGCGGGACTGGCCGAGAACCAGGATCGGCGCCTCGATGATGTTGTCGAGCACGGTCATGTGCCAGAACAGGTTGAACTGCTGGAAGACCATGCCGATGCGGCGGCGCTGCGCGACCACGCGCCGGTTCGGCAGGGGCACGAGGCGCCCGTCGCGCTCCTCGTAGCCGATCAGGTCGTCGCCAACATGGATCCGGCCCGCCTGATAGGTCTCGAGCTGGTTGATGCAGCGCAGAAAGGTGCTCTTGCCCGATCCGGACGGCCCGATGATCGACAGCACCTCGCCGCGCGCCACGTCGAGGCTCACGCCCCTGAGCACATGGAGCTGGCCGAACCATTTCTCGACATCCCGGGCGCGCACCAGCGGCGGTGTCGCGTTCGCTGCGGTCTGGCTCATGACCTGCGCTCCCCGGCGGAGCCTGCGCCCGCCCTCACATAATGGACCACCGCCTGCCACCAGCTGTGCACCGGCACGTCGAGCTCATGGGAGCGCAGCTTCACCTCGATGATGCCCTGCACGATGTTCCAGATTGTGGTGAGCACCAGATAGGTGATGGACAGGACGATCAGAAGCTCGAAGGTCTTGAAGGTGGTGGCCGACATTGCTTCCGTCAGCTGGAAGATCTCCTGCACGCCGATCACGGATGCGAGCGAGGTCGTCTTGAGGATGTGATTGAAATCATTACCGAGCGGGGGAACGATGACCCGCGTCGCCTGCGGGAGGACCACGCGGCGCGTCAGCTGCCAGGTGCTCATGCCGATGGATTTCGCCGCCTCGATCTGCCCCTTTGCCACGGCCTGAATGCCGTTGCGCACGATCTCGGCCATGTAGGCGCCTTCGTGAATCGCGAGACCGATCACGGCCGCCTGGAACGAGGCCGACAGTGTCCAGCCGAACAGGTTCATGTCGCGGAAGCGGAAGAAGCCAGCCGCCGCGAGGCCTGAAAAGAAGAAGACCAGCAGAACGAGAACCGGGATGCCCCGGATCAGCCAGACATAGAAGGCACAGACCGCGCGGATCGCTGCAAAGCGCGACAGGCGGCCGAAGCCGACCACGATGCCGATCAGGATTCCAAGCAGCATGGCAAGCACGGCCATCAGCACGGTGCGGCCAAGCGCGATCATGTAGAGATTGCCCGGATTGGTCAGGCGCTCCCAGAAGAAGGCCCAGTCGAAACCCATTGAAGGTCCTGTCTCAGGCAAAAGGCGGCAGGATGGGCCGCGAGCGCGCCGCGCAGGCCGGCGCGGCGCAAGACGTCGTTTTCCCGGCCCGGCGAGGTGCCGGCGGGCGCAGGAGACGGGAGCGGCGCCGCTCAGGCACCGCCCCGAAATAGCCGGCTCAGAGTTCCGAGCCCTGCATGCTCCACTTCTCGATAAGCTTCTTGTAGCTGCCGTCCGCCACGATCGCGTCGAAGGCCTGCTTCATCGGGGCGAGCAGTTCTGCATTGCCCTTCTGGAGGCCGATGCCGGTCTGGATCAGGCCGAAAGGCGCGCCCTCGACCCGGAAATCGTTCGGGCGCAGGCCGACATAATAAGACGCGGCGGTGGTGGTCGTGCCGAGCACCTCGATCTGACCGGCAGCAAGCTGCTGGAACGTGTCGGTCGTCGTGGGCAGGACCACGAGATTGATCTCGGGCTTGCCGGCAGCCTTCAGCTTGGCATTGGCCTCATTGGCAAGGTTATGGATCGTCGTCCCGTTCGGCACGGCCATCTTCTTGCCGGAGAGGTCGTCGAGCGAAGCCGCCTTGAGCGAGTTCGCCTTCGTGGTGACGATCCGCTGACCTGTCCGCGAGAACGGGATCATGTCGATGATCTCGAGGCGCTCGGGCCGAATGAACAGTTCCTGCATCAGCGCATCGCATTGCGAGGCCTGCAGGGCCGGGATCAGGCCGACGAATTTCAGCTGGACCCAATTGACCTTCAGGCCCATGCGCGCCGCAATCTCGGTGCCGAGTTCGACCTCGAAGCCGATGGGCTTCTGCTGCGCGTCGAAGAAGGCGCGCGGCGGATTGTCGATGGTGGCGCAATAGGTGATCGTGCCCTTCTGGGCCAGGGCGGCTGGCGGCTTGATGGCCGGCGCGGTCTGGGCCTGGGCGCCCCAGGCGGCGAGGAAGCCGGCACAGGCGAGGCCCATCGAGAGGGCCGTGCGACGCGTCGCCGTCCGGCGGGCGAAAGGTGAGATGCGGGTTTGCGTGCGATCCATGATGTCTGACCCTCTGGCTATGGGCCGGCGGAGGCCGGCGCTTCTCCCGGATGCCGATCAGGAATCGAACATCATCCGGCTGTTGAATGTTCGTTTCTGATCGCGCGCAGGAGCGCCGATCAGGTCATGTAGACCCCGCCCGTCACGTTGATGCCCTGTCCCGTCATGAAGCGGGCCTGATCGGAACAGAGAAAGACCACGACGCCCGCGACGTCTTCCGGCTCCTCCAGGCGGCCGAGCGGCGTCTGGGAAATGTAGTCGGCGACAACCTGCTCCGGGCTGATGCCCCGCAGTTCCGCCTCCCAGATGACCTCGCGCGACTGCATGCCCGTGCGCACGAAGCCGGGGCAGACGGCATTGACGCGGATGCCCGCCTGGGCGAGTTCCCGGGCGAGCGCCTGCGTCCAGCCGAGCACGGCGAATTTCGACGCCGAGTAATGCGCGAGAAGCGGTGCGCCCACCTTGGCGGCGAGCGAGGCGGTGTTGACGATGCAGCCATGGCCCTGGGCCAGAAAGCTGCGTGCTGCCAGCTGGTTGGTCAGGAAGACGCCGCGCGTGTTCACGTCGAGATTGGCGTCCCACTCGGCGTCGGTGATGTCGATGGCGCGGCGCATGGTCGAGACGCCGGCATTGGCGATGAGAATGTCGCAGCCGCCGAATTCGCGCGTGACGTCCTCCCAGCCCTGCGTGACCGATGCGCGGTCGCGCACGTCCATCGCCAGCGCAATGGCGCCGTGCTGCAGCTCCCCGGCGGTGCGGCGGGCGGCTTCGAGGTCGATATCTGCGATGGCGACGCGAATGCCTTGCGCGGCGAGGGCCTGTGCTATTGCCCGGCCGATGCCGGTCGCCGCTCCCGTCACGAGCGCGCGACGGCCTGCGAGTTCGGGATAGACGGGCGTTGTCGCCTGATGCGGCATGTGCGGCTCCGGTTGCGCTACGCACTTAACTACGGACAATATCGAACATCAAGGGTGTTTTTCATGTTTGAAAATGTTCGATTTGGCGGTATGAGGACATTGGCCGTGCATGCGATGGCGGCCAGGACGCGGATTGCGTCGCTTGTCAACGCCGCGCGTCGCCGGAGCCGCAATGCTCGATCCCCAATCCTCCCTGTCCGATGCGGGTCATGGCCGAGAGCGCGGCGCTGTGCCGCGGGCGCTCGGTCATGACCGGCAGGCGCGCATCCTGCTGCTGCTCGCGGAAGCGGGCTCGGTCGGCGTTGGCGCGCTCAGCTCCGATCTCGGCGTTTCCGAGATGACGATCCGGCGCGACCTGCTGGAACTCGAGCGCGAGGGGCGTCTGCGGCGCGTTCATGGCGGCGCCGTGGCGGCCGAGGTGCAGCCGCCCGTCACCATGGATCACGAGGAGCCAGCCTTCGAGGCGAGGCTGCGGCAGCGCCGGGCGGCGAAGGAGGCGATTGCCGCCTGCGCAGCCGGCATTGCCGGTCGCTACCGCGCTATCGCGCTTGACGTAGGCACCACGACCTTCCTCATGGCGGCGCATCTGCGCGGGCTCGGGCACGCGAAGATCTTCACCAACAGCGTGCGCATTGCGGGCGCTCTCGAAGGCGCCGCGGGCGAGGTCTATCTTGCGGGCGGTCGCATCCGGCCGGACGAATTGTCCACCTTCGGCCCCTCGGCCGTCGCCCAGTTCGAGGCCCTATGGTTCGACGTCGCCGTGATCGGCGTGTCCGGGGTCACGCCGGAGGGGCTGTTCGACTATTCCTTCGAGGACAGCGACCTGAAGCGGGTCTATCTGCGTCGCGCGGGCCTGCGCATCGCCGTGTGTGACAGCGCGAAGTTCCAGCGGATGTCGCTGGTCCAGGTTGCGGCTCTCACCGACATCAACATCCTGGTCACCGACGCGCCTCCGCCCGAGCCGCTGGCGGCTGCGCTGCGCGCCGCGCGCGTCGACGTGCAGATCGCTCCGCAGATCTCCCCTTTTCCGGCCCCGGCCTGAGCCGGCCGCCCTTCCAGGAGAAGACGAATGGTGTTTCCCTGCTTCGGCCCCAAGCGGAAGGTCGTGATCGCGATGGCGCATATCGGGGCGCTGCCGGGGACGCCCCTTTATGACGCCGATGGCGGCATGGCCAAGCTGATCGACGGCGTGGTGTCCGACATCGAGAAGCTGCAGGCTGGCGGCGTCGATGCGATCATGTTCGGCAACGAGAACGACCGCCCTTATGTCTTCAAGGCGCCCGTCGAGGGCATTGCCGCGATGACGGCCATTGTCGCGGCGGTGAAGCCCCAGCTGAAGGTGCCGTTCGGCGTCAACTACCTGTGGGACCCGCTGGCCAGCGTGGCCATCGGCTCGGTGACCGGCGCGAGCTTCGTGCGCGAGATCATGACCGGCCTGTTTGCCTCCGACATGGGCCTGTGGGAACCCAATTGCGCGGAAGCGGCCAAGCTGCGCCGCAATCTCAACCGCACCGACATGAAGCTGCTGTTCAACATCAATGCGGAATTCGCCCATTCGCTCGACGAGCGGCCCATCGGGCTGCGGGCGCGCAGCGCCGTGTTCTCTTCGCTGGCCGATGCGATCCTCGTATCCGGCCCGCTTACCGGCCAGCCCGCCGAGGCATCGCAGCTGCGCGCGGTGTGCGAGACGGTGAAGGACGTGCCGATCTTCGCCAATACAGGGGTCAATATCGACAATGTCCGCGACATCCTGTCGATCGCGAGCGGCGTCGTCATCGGCACGCATTTCAAGGTGGACGGCAATACCTGGAATGCCGTCGACGGGGCTCGCGTCAAGCGCTTCATGGATGTGATCGAGACCCTGCGATAGCTCTGTTAGCCGGCTGCGTCATCGCGTAGCCGTGAATCGGGACGGGCATCATGACCTGCGTCATCGGCCTTGACATCGGCACGACCTCAACCATTGGCATCCTGATCCGGTTGCCGGATCAGGTGCTTGCGATCGCGACGCGCCCGGTCACGCTGCATTCGGAGCATGCCGGCTGGGCCGAGGAAGACCCGGCCCAGTGGTGGGACAATGTCGGCGCCATCAGGCGCGAGCGGGTCGCGACGTCGGGTATCGCCCCGCAGGCGGTGGCGGCCATCGGCACGACCGGCATGCTGCCGGCCGTCGTCCTGCTCGACAGACAGGGGCAGGTTCTGCGCCGCTCCATCCAGCAGAGCGACGGGCGCTGCGGCGCGCAGGTCGCGCAGCTGCGCCGCGAGATGGACGAGGCCGCCTTCCTGGCGAAGGCGGGCAACGGCATCAACCAACAGCTCGTCACGGCCAAGCTGCGCTGGATCGAGGCGCATGAGCCCGATGTGTTCGCGCGCATCGCCACCGTGTTCGGCTCCTACGACTTCATCAACTGGAAGCTGACGGGACAGCGGCGCGTCGAGCAGAACTGGGCGCTGGAGGCGGGCTTCGTCGATGTGTCGCGCCATGAGCTCGACGACGACCTCATCGCGCTGTCGCATCTGCGGCGCGAGGCAGTGCCGCCCAAATCCGCCTCGCACGAGGTCATCGGCCGCCTGACGCCGGAGGCTGCGGCCTTCGCTGGGCTTGCGGCGGGCACCCCGGTTGTCGGGGGGGCTGCCGACATGATCGCCTCGGCACTCGCCGCAGGCGTGACGCGCCCCGGGCAGGTGCTGCTGAAGTTCGGCGGCTCGGTCGATATCCTCGTCGCGACGACGCAGGCCCGGCCCGACCCGCGCCTTTATCTCGACTATCACCTCGTGCCCGGCCTGTTCATGCCCAATGGCTGCATGGCGACGGGCGGATCGGCGTTGAACTGGTTCGTCGGCGGGCTCGGGGCGGGTGCCGCGCGCGATGCTGCGGCTCACGGGCTGACGCCCCATCAATATCTCGACCGACTTGCCGAGCCCTTGCCGCCGGGTGCGGACGGCCTGACGATCCTGCCCTATTTCCTGGGCGAGAAAACGCCTGTGCATGACCCGATGGCGCGCGGTGTCATCGAGGGGCTGACGCTCAGCCATACCGTCGGCCATGTCTGGCGGGCGCTTCTGGAAGCCTATGCCCATGCGCTGGCACACCATATCGAGGTGCTGCGCGACATCGGCCATGTGCCGACGACCTATCTGGCGTCTGATGGCGGGTCGAACAGCCGCGTCTGGATGCAGATCGTCGCCGACGTGCTGGAGGCGCCGGTGCAGCGGCTCAAGGGCCATCCCGGCTCGTGCCTGGGCGCGGCCTGGACAGCGGCCATCGGCGCGGGTCTCACGCAAGACTGGGGTGGCATCGGCGCCTTCGTGGCACAAGGCGACCTGATCGAGCCGGACAGGACGCGCGCCGGTGTTTATCGCGCCGGACATGCGCGCTACCGGGCGCTCTATGACCGGCTCGCGCCGCTCTGGGCGGAGGGGGGCTGATGGGTGCCGCGCAGTCGCCTTTCGCCGCCGTCGCCTGGGACGTCGACGGGACGCTCGTGGACAGCGAGCCGCGCCATCACCGTGCGCTGCTGCGTGCCTCAAAGCTGTTTCGCGTGACGCTCGACCATCTGCCCGAGGACACGTATCGCGGCATCCACATGCTGGACGTCTGGAAGGAACTGCGCGGCCTTTATCCGGCAAAGCTCACCCGCGATGAATGGCTTGCTGCCATCAATGCGGAATATATCGCGGATCGGGTGGCGATGCAGCCCATGCCCGGAGCGGTCGAGGCGATCCGGGCATTGTCGGCGGCCGGTATCCCCCAGGTCTGCGTCTCCAACTCGAACCGCGCGATCGTGGTGGCGAACCTGGAGGCGATCGGCGTCGGGGAGTTGATGGCGGGGCTCGTCACGCTGGACGACGTTGCGGCAGGCAAGCCGCATCCTGGACCCTATCGAGACGGCTGCGCGCTGCTGGGCCTGCATCCGGCGCGGGTGGTCGCGGTCGAGGACAGCATTGCAGGCCTGCGCTCGGCGCGCTCGGCCGGCCTGTTCACGGTGGGTTATGCCGGAGAGGGTGCCGCATCGCCCCCCGGCGCGGACCTGTCCACCCGTGACCTCGCCGACGTGGTCCGGTTGGTACGCGACGGAGTGCCGGCGATGCTCACGGCCCGCTGGACTGCCGATTACGCGCGCAGCCGCGAGGAAAGGGTCGGAGCCTGACCCGCTGACCCGGGCCTAGCCTGCGGCCGGGCGGCGGTGATCACGGATCCGGATGGGAACGACATTCCTTTCGGCGAGGCGCTGAACCGCTTGCAGGATCGGCTGCGGCCTCCCCAGCAGATAGCCCTGGCCCTCGATGCAACCCAGCTGCCGGACGAGGTCGAATTGCTCGCGCGTCTCGATGCCCTCGGCCGTTGTGGACATGCCCAGCCTGTTCGCGAGATCCACGACGGAGCTGATGATGGCCGCGCAATCGGAGCGGGTCGTCGCTTCTGCCGTGAAAACCTTGTCGATCTTGATCTTGTGGAAGGGGAAGCGGCGCAGATAGTTCAGCGACGAATAGCCGGTGCCGAAGTCGTCGAGCACGATCCGCACGCCATGTTGCCGCAGGCGGTGCAACTGCTCCACGATCCGCTCGTCATCGTCCAGCAAGGCCGATTCGGTGATCTCGAGTTCAAGCCGCTCGGCCTCGATGCCGGTCTCCTCCAGCGCCCGGATCACCGTACCAAAAAGGCCGGCGGATTTCAGCTGCACGGGCGACAGGTTGACCGCGATCTTCAGGTGATCGGGAAGGTTCCTGATCTCGGCCAGCGCGCGGCGCAGCGCCCATGCGCCGATGGCGTGGATGTGGCCGGTCGATTCCGCGAGCGGGATGAACTCGGCCGGACTGATCAGCCCGCGCTCGGGATGGCGCCAGCGCAACAACGCCTCGAAGCCCAGCACGCGGCCCGTCTCCAGTTCCACGAGCGGCTGGTGCATCAGCTCGAACTGGTCCTGTCCGACCGCATGGCCAAGCTCGTGCTCGATCGCGATGCGTGTGTGCAGCCTGGTCGCCATATCCTGGCTGAACAGGCGGTAATGGCCGCGCCCGTCCGCCTTCACCTGGTAGAGCGCGAGGTCGGCGTTCTTCAGCAGCTCGTCGGGATCGGTCGCCCGATCGAAGGTCAGGGCCGCGCCGATGCTGACCCCGACGCTGACCCAGCGGCCATCCAGGTCATAGGGCCTGCCCAGTTCGGCGATGATGCGCCGCCCGAGCTGCTCGGCCGCCGTCGCCACGTCGCGCTGCATGAGAAGCAGGGCGAATTCATCGCCGCCCAGCCGGGCCACGAGATCGGTGTCGCGCAGGCAGGCGCTAAGCCGCTCTCCGACCGCGGCCAGGAGAGCATCCCCGACCGGATGGCCGAGGCTGTCATTGACGTCCTTGAAGTTGTCGAGGTCGAGATACAGGATCGCAAGGCCAATGCCGGGTTCCTGGGGGCTGAGGCGCTGCAGATGCGCCTCCACGGCGGACCGGAACAGGATGCGGTTCGGCAGCTGCGTCAGAGCATCGTGATGGGCGAGGAAGCGGATCCGCTCCTCGGCCTCCTGGCGCTCGGTGATATCCTCCCATGTGGCGACAAAGCCGCCGTCGCCGCGCGGACGCTGGATGATCGAGACGGCGCGCCCGTCGATGTTGCGCGCCAGATGCGTGCCGACGCGGCCTTGCTCGAACAGGTCGTATTGCCAGCTGGCGATCGCGGAAACCGTGTCGGGTGCAAGCTGGCCCGCGCGCCCCAGCCGGCCGAACAGGTCGTCGATGGTCGCACCTTCCAGCTCCGCCTGCAGATCGAGGCCCAGCAGTTCGAGAAGGCGGCGATTGGCGACGATGATCCGCCCGTCCGCGTCCACCATCAGAAGCCCGTGCGGCATCGTGTTGAGCGCCGTGTCGAAGAGCATGTTCTGCCGGCGCAGTTCATCCATCGTCACGTTGACGCGCTCATTGGCGCTGGCCAGCTCGTCCAGCGCCTTGCGCAACTGCGTGATGTCCGTGTGGATGCCGACGATGCCGCCATTGGCGGTGCGTCTTTCGCTGATCATGAGCCAGCGCCCGTCGGGAAGGAGGCGCTCCAGCGACCCGCGCGAGGCGCGGTGCCAGTTGATGACGCCGCGCAGAAAAGCTTCCCCGTCCTCTCCGGCCTGCGGATATTGGCCGTTGCGCACCCCGTAGCGGATGATGTCAACGAACCGGGCGCCTTTCTGGATCACCGGCGCGCTGCGCGCATATAGCTCGCGATAATGGCTGTTGCAGGTCACGAGACGGTCGTCGGCGTCCCACATGACGAAGCCGTCGGTCATGGCCTCGATTGCATCTTCAAGCATGGCCTGGGCGCGACGGCGCTCGGCATCGAGCTTGTCCTCGCGACGCAGCACCGTCAGCAGGCCTGCCGCGAATAGAACAACGAGCGTGCAGCCCAGCCCGCCAAGCCACATCGTGCGGCGGCTATCGTGGGTCCAGTCCGCCAGTGCCTCGCGTGCGCCCTGGCGCAGCGACAGCTGGACATCGGGGTAGAGAGTGGGCTGCTCGACGATGAAGGCTTCCCCTTCCGCGTCCTGGACGCGCTGCGGCTCGCCATGCAGGTCATGCGGCAAGGGCGTACCGGCAGCCTTGCCGATCAGCAGTTCCTCGTGGGGATGGCTGGCAAGCAATTCGCCGCCCGCCCGGGTCAGGCGGATCCGCAGGCCGGGCGCGTCGCCGATATTGGCGAGCGCAATGCCGATGGTCGACAAGGGAACCTCGGCAATGGCGTGCATCTCGCCGCGCCCCGGCACCTGGATCGGGCGTGTCACATACCAGGCCCATTCGCCGCTCATCGTGTTGCGCATCGGGCCGATGATCCGGCTCGTGCCGCCCGATTGCGTGCCGAGGCTCCAGGCCTCGACCACCGCCCGGTTGCGCTGGCGGCCGCGCGCGGAAACCCAGGCCACGCCCATCGGATCGACGATCATGAGGTCGCGGAAGACGAAGGACTGGAAATTGAGGCCCTGCAGCAGTCGCGTCGCCGCGAAGGCGGTGATCTGGCCGTCGGGCGATGCGCCCGCGCCGGCCAGAAGCGATTGCAGGTTCACGATGGCGTTGTCGACCTGCAGCAATTGCCGGTTGATCGTGTTGGCCACGACCCGTGCCTGCCGCTGAAGTGCTGCTTCCGCCGCCTGATGGGCGCCCACCTTGCTGCGCATATTGACGTAGGCCGTGCCCCCGATCAGCGCGATCAGGACGAGGATCGCACCCATCGTCACAAGATGCGGGAGGCGGCTCTTTGTCATCGGATGTCCCGGATGCAGGGCGAGGCGGTCATTGTGTCGAGGTGATCGTGACATGCACCCGCGCGGTGCCGTCGATTTCAAGGTAATGGCCTGTGACGGCGCTCAGCGTCGCGTTCCAGCTCTCGACGCAGGAGGGACCGCAGCGGTCGACCCATCGGGGGAGCACAACGTCGCGCAACAGCCGCTCACGCGTCGTCCGGTCGGCCTCGGCGGTCGGGACGAGCGTCATGCGTCCGCGTCGGCCCGTCGGGCATGAGGACGTGCCGATATTGCAGAGGAATCCGGTCAGCGTATCCTGGCCTGCGGCAACCCAGATCCGGTCCTCCAGATCGGCCACGCCACGCCCGATGACATCGCGCGCCTCGTGCGGCAGGGAGAACCAGGCAGCGCTGTTGGCACCAAAGAAGGACAGTCCCCAGCCGATTGCCATTCCGTGCAGATGCGTGGTGACGTCGGAGAGCCCGATCTCGTGGCCGGACAAAGTTCCCGTGATGGCGCAATCCACGACGCCGTTTGTCACCGCCTTCACGGTTTCCGAAAAGGGTGTCAGGACCGGCAATGCACCAAGACCGCTGACAAGTTCGGACTGGCCGACCGAGGAGGTGCGGATGCGCCGGCCGGCCAGATCGTCGAGGCCACGGAAGGGGCGCGTGCAGTAGATCACCTGCGCAGGGTAGGTATAGATGCCGAGCAGCGTCACGCCGTAGCGGTCCCGCAGCAGGCTCGCTGCCCGCGCGCGGAACGCCTCGACATTGCGGCGCAGGGTCTCGATGTCCGGGCTGAGCGCCGGCAGATCGAGTGCGTTGAATTCGGGTTCGTCAGCGGCGACCACGGCGAGGAGGGCCGTGCCGAACGGCACGACGCCCAGACGCATGAGTTGCAGCATTTCCGGCCCAGGAAGGCCGCTGCGGTCGAAGGACTGTATCGTTGCAGTGATTCTGCCGCCCGAAAGCCTGCGGATCTCCTCGCGCCAGAATGGCTCCTCGAGCCGCGTGAACTGGGCAACGCCCGCCAGTCCGCCGATCACCTTGAGCCGGATGGATTCGCCAGCAAAGGCGGCAGGAGCGAGACCACCAAACAACAGCAGCACAAGGGCACTGCCAAGCAATCGCCCGGCGGCTCGTCCGATGCAGGCCATGGCCATGCTGCGCCTCTTTCCAAGCCCGGGCCCCCAAACCCTTGTCCGGGCACCACACCCCAAGGTTGTAGGGACAGTGAGTTAAGCGTTTCTCATCCATTGCAAGGCGCGGATCGATATCGCTGACCAAACATGAATGGCGCCCGGAGCCGGTCCGGCATTGCGCGGCGCAATCATTGTGCGGGCAATGCCATCTTGCGCATTTGCCGGGCTGGTTTCCGTAGCCGCCCCGTTATCATGGCCGGAGGCAAACTGCCGGTCCTCAAGGCATTGCCGCGCTGGGAGAGCACTTTGGAGACAGGATCTGTAGAGCGGGCTGACGGGTCGGGCGGCATTACCGCGCCAGCGGTTCCCGCAGCTCAGCCCAAAGGCCGTCCGCTCGTTTCCGTTGCGCTCGTGCAGGTCCAGGCGCTGCTTGGCGATGCTCCGAGGCGGCGCGACCTCCTCATCGAGTACCTGCACCTGATCCAGGACAGGTTCGGCCATCTCTCTTCGGCCCATCTGCGGGCGCTTGCCGAGGAGATGCGGCTGGCGCAGGCGGAGATCTTCGAGGTCGCCAGCTTCTATCATCATTTCGACGTCGTGAAGGAGGGCGAGGCCGCGCCTGCACCCGTGACG
>JBIPLL010000118.1:0-7194 GCA_044368425.1 Beijerinckiaceae bacterium | reverse complement strand
CTCCTGTGCGATGGCCGGAGCGGAGGCGCTTCTCCAAGCACTGAAAGCCAATGTCGATCCGGCGCGCGTGCGCGTCATGCCTGCGCCCTGCATGGGGCGCTGCGCCGATGCGCCGGCCGCGCTTGTCGGACGGCGGGAGGTCGGGCAGGCGACCGCCGACGGGTTGGCGGCGCTGGCGGAGGCGGGCGAGGTCTCAGCGGTCATCCCGGCCTATCGCGATCTTGCGGCCTATCGCGCGGCGGGGGGCTATCGCCTGTTCGCCGACATTGCCGAGGGGCGGAGGACGGCCGCCGACGTGATCGCGGCGCTGTCGGATGCTGGCTTGCGCGGCCTGGGCGGCGCCGGCTTTCCGACAGGGCGGAAATGGTCGATCGTCGCGGGCCAGCCCGGTCCGCGCCTGATGACTATCAATGGCGACGAGGGCGAGCCCGGCACGTTCAAGGACAGGCTCCTGTTCGAAAGCGATCCGCATGTCGTGCTGGAGGGGGCGCTGATCGCGGCCCGGGTCGTCGGCGTCTCGCGCATCTATCTCTACATGCGCGACGAATATCCGGCCGTGCTCGAGATCCTGCGGCGGGAGATCGCCGCGCTCGATGCCGCAGGACTTACGCGCGACACGCCCATCGAGCTGCGCCGGGGCGCGGGCGCCTATATCTGCGGCGAAGAAAGCGCGATGATCGAATCGATCGAGGGCAAGCGGGGCCTGCCGCGCCATCGTCCGCCCTTCATCGCACAGGCCGGACTGTTCGGGCGACCCACTCTCAACCACAATGTCGAGACGCTGGCCTGGGTGCCAGCCATCCTGACGCGCGGGGTCGAGTGGTTCGCCGGGCTCGGGCGGCGCGGTGCCAAGGGCTTGCGATCGTTTTCGGTATCGGGTCGCGTGCGCGAGCCCGGCGTCAAGGTCGCACCGGCCGGGATCACGGTGCGCGAGCTGATCGAGGAGCATTGCGGCGGCATGGCGGAGGGCCATCAACTCGCCTTCTACCTGCCGGGCGGCGCATCGGGCGGGCTGCTGCCGGCAAGCCTTGCCGACGAGCCGCTCGACTTCGGCACGCTCGACAAACATGGCTGTTTCGTCGGCAGCCATGCCGTCGTGATCCTGTCGCAGCAGGACGATCCGCGCGCAGCCGTGCTCAATCTCATGCGTTTCTTCGCGCATGAGAGTTGCGGGCAATGCACGCCCTGCCGGGTCGGCACGCGCAAGATGGTCGAGCTTCTGGAGGCCGACAGGCTCGACGAAGCCCTGATCGGCGATCTCGAACAGGTGATGCGCGACGCCTCGATCTGTGGCCTTGGGCAGGCCGCGCCCAATCCGGTGCGCGGGCTGCTGCGTTTCTTCCCGGATGCGGCATATCCGCAGGAGGGCCGGTCGTGACAATCCGTTTCACACTCGACGGGCGGCATGTCGAGGCCGGCGAGGACGAGACCATCTGGGAGGTCTCGCGGCGGCTTGGCCAGGAGCTGCCGCATCTGTGTCACCTCGACGAGCCGGGCTACAGGCCGGACGGCAATTGCCGGGCCTGCATGGTCGAGATCGCGGGTGAGCGGGTGCTCGCGGCCTCGTGCATCCGCCGGCCCTCGGAGGGCATGGCCGTGCTGACGGCCACCGCTCGCGCCGTGAAGGCCCGCGCCGGTGTGTTCGAATTGCTGCAGGCCGATATGCCGGCGCGCGAGATCGCGCCCGATCCGGAGGCGCCGTTCTGGCGCTGGGCGGATGCGCTCGGCGTCACGGGCAGCCGCTATCCGGCGAGCCCGGTGCAGGATCTTGCGCCCGCGCCGCACGATCTCAGCCATCCCGCCATGGCCGTGCATCTCGATGCCTGCATTTCGTGCGGGCTGTGCGTGCGCGCCTGCCGCCAGGTGCAGGTCAATGACGTGATCGGCATGGGCTGGCGGGGCAGCATGCAGCGACCCGTCTTCGATCTCGCCGATCCGATGGGTGCCTCGACCTGCGTCGCGTGCGGGGAATGCGTGCAGGCCTGTCCCACCGGTGCGCTGTTCGAGAAAAGCCTGATGGACGAGGCCGCGCAGGCCCGTGCGATCACAGCCGAGCGGACGGTCGACAGCGTGTGCCCCTATTGCGGCGTCGGGTGCCTCACCCGCGTCAGCGTGAAGGACGAGCGCATCGTGCAGGTCGACGGGCGGGAGGGGCCTGCCAACGAGAACCGGCTCTGCGTGAAGGGCCGCTTCGGCTTCGACTATGTCGCTCATCCCCATCGCCTCACCGTGCCACTGATCCGGCGCTCCGATGCACCCAAGAGCGCGACGGCGAGCGTCGATCCGGCCGATCCTTCCAGCGTTTTTCGCGAGGCGACGTGGGAGGAGGCGCTTGCTTTGGCAGCGGGCGGCCTGAAGCGCATCGCGGATGCGCATGGCGGCGGAGCCATTGCGGGCTTCGGCTCGGCCAAGGGCTCGAACGAGGAGGCCTATCTCTTCCAGAAGCTGATCCGACAGGGCTTTGGCACCAACAATGTCGATCATTGCACGCGGCTGTGCCACGCCTCGTCGGTTGCCGCCCTCATGGAAGGCATCGGCTCGGCGGCGGTGTCGGCGCCCTTCACGGACGCGCTTGTCGCCGACTGCATCATCGTCATCGGCGCACGTCCGACGGAGAACCATCCCGTCGCCGCGACTTATCTCAAGCAGGCGGCGAAGGCGGGCAAGACGCTGATCGTGCTTGATCCGCGCGGCCATGCCCTGATGCGGCACGCAACCTTCCCGGTGCGCTTCCGGCCGGGCAGCGATGTGGCTTTGCTCAATGCCATGCTGCACACGATCATCTCGGAGGGGCTCACGGACCCCGCCTATATCGCCGATCACGTGGACGGCTTCGAGGCGCTGCGCGATCGGGTGCGCGACTTCTCGCCGGAGGCGATGAGCGAGGTTTGCGGCGTCGAGCCGCAGACGATCCGCGCCATGGCGCGGGCCTATGCCACGGCCGAGCGCTCGATCATCTTCTGGGGCATGGGCGTCTCGCAGCACGTGCACGGCACGGACAATTCCCGTTGCCTGATCGCGCTTGCGCTCGTCACCGGGCAGATCGGGCGGCCCGGCACGGGGCTTCATCCGCTGCGAGGCCAGAACAACGTGCAGGGGGCGTCCGATGCCGGGCTGATCCCGATGGTCTATCCGGATTACCGCTCGGTCGAGGATCCGGACGTGCGGGCGGGCTTCGAGGATGCCTGGGGACGCGCCCTCGACCAGCGCCGCGGGCTGACCGTCGTCGAGATCATGCACGCCATCCATCATGGCGAGGTGCGCGCCATGTATGTGATGGGCGAGAACCCGGCCATGTCCGACCCCGACCAGAGCCATGCCCGCGCCGCGCTGGCGAAGCTCGATCATCTCGTCGTGCAGGACATCTTCCTGACCGAGACCGCCTGGCATGCCGATGTCGTGCTGCCGGCTTCCGCCCATGCCGAGAAGCTGGGCAGCTTCACCAACACGAACCGGCAGGTTCAGATCGGCCGGCCCGTGCTTGCGCCTCCGGGACAGGCGCGGGCCGACTGGTGCATCATCGTCGATCTCGCGAACGAGCTGGGGCTGCGCTGGGACTATCCGGATGTTGGTGCGATCTACGAGGAGATGCGGGCGCACATGCCCTCGCTCTCCGGCATCCCGTGGGAGCGGCTGATCCGCGAGGACAGCGTCACCTATCCTGCGCCCGGTCCGAGCGAGCCGGGCAGGGCGGTCCTCTTCACCGATGGTTTTCCGACCCGCAGCGGACGGGCGAAGGTCGTGCCGACCGACCTGACCCCGCC
The DNA here is from genome assembly GCA_044368425.1 of Beijerinckiaceae bacterium. GTDB lineage: Bacteria > Pseudomonadota > Alphaproteobacteria > Rhizobiales > Beijerinckiaceae > JBIPLL01. Next base: position 3,430 of record JBIPLL010000118.1, on the reverse strand, counting down.
CGACGAGGTGCCGGATGGCGACTACCCGCTGGTGCTCACGACGGGGCGGCTGCTCGAGCACTGGCATACGGGCTCGATGACCCGGCGTTCGCGCGTACTCGACATTCTCGAGCCCGGCGCGATCGCTCTGCTGCACCCCTCCGAGATCCGGCGCATGGGCCTGAAGGCGGGGGCTGCGGTGCGCGTCACGACGCGTCGTGGCGAGGTAACGGCGATGCTGCGTGCCGACAGGGACGTGTCGCCGGGCATGGTCTTCCTGCCCTTCGCCTTTGCCGAGGGGGCAGCGAATGTGCTGACCAACGACGCGCTCGACCCGTTCGGGAAGATCCCGGAGTTCAAATACTGCGCCGCACGGGTGGAATCCGTGACGGTTTGACGCCGATCAAGGCGGTATGCGCGTGGCTCCCTGATCCTGCATTGCAGTACAGGATCAGGCCGGGGCCTCGTTGATGTCCGTCACGCTCGACCATCTGTTCGACCGCAATGTCGCCTGGGCGGATTCCAAGACGCGCAACGATCCCGACTTCTTCCGCCGCATGGCCGAGCAGCAGGATCCCCGCTATCTCTGGATCGGCTGCTCCGACAGCCGCGTGACCGCAAATGACGTGCTGGGGCTCGATCCTGGCGCCGTCTTCGTCCATCGCAACATCGCCAATGTCGTCCATACGAGCGACATGAACCTGCTCTCCGTGCTCGAATTCGCGGTCGAGCACCTGAAGATCGAGCACATCATCGTGTGCGGCCATTATGGCTGCGGCGGCATCAAGCGGGCCTTGTCGGGCCAGCACAGCGCCATGCTCGACCATTGGCTGCAGCCAATCTCGATGCTCTATCGCAAGCACAGGCCCACCATCGACGCGCTCGGCGACGGAGCGCACCGCATCGACCGCATGTGCGAGATCAATGTCGAGATGCAGGTACGGCGTCTGGCTGCCACGCCCATCGTCGAGAATGCATGGACGCGCGGGCGCAAGATCAACCTGCATGGCTGGATCTATGCCATCGATGACGGGCTGCTGCGCGATCTCGGCCCCCATCTGTCAAGCGTGATGGAGCGCGACGCGCTGCCCTCGATCGACCAGCGCGTGAGCGATCCGGTCGAGCCGCAGAGCGGCAAGCGCCAGCAGGCCATGGCCGCATTTGCGGCTTTCCCGGTCGATACGGAAACGGGGTCCGGAGCGGGCGTCCCGCATGGCGCGCATCTGGAGGCCGTGCTCGCCGCCCGGCTTGCCGACGGGGCGGGCCTGTGCGGTTGCGCGCGCTGAGGCGACAGCCCTGCACATGATGCATGAGTGAACGCGCTGCCCTGTCTCGCCAATGCGGAAAACGGGCTGCGCCGGGCGCGCGAATGACGCAGGGTGATGCTCCATCGCCGATTCAGCCGAGCCTCATGTCTGCCTCTCCAGCGCCATCCGACTCCGTCCCGGGCTCGTCCGGGCCGCCGCATGCGATCAATCGCCAGATGAGTCCCGTCGAATGGGGGCTCATCCTGTTCCTGTCGGTCCTGTGGGGCGGGTCGTTCTTCTTCAACGTCATCGCGATCCGTGAGCTTCCGCCCTTCACCATCGTGATGCTGCGTGTCGGGATCGCGGCTGGCGTGCTGCTCCTGATCATGCGGGCGAGCGGGCTTGCCCTGCCGCGCGAGCGCAGCGTCTGGGGCGCCTTCCTCGTGATGTCGGTCTTCAACAATCTGGTGCCATTCACGCTGATCGTGCTGGGCCAGACGCAGATCGCATCGGGGCTCGCCTCGATCCTGAACGCCACGACACCGCTCTTCACCGTGCTCATCGCCCATGCCTGCACGCAGGATGAACGGCTCGATCCCGCCAAGTTCCTTGGCGTGCTGGTCGGCATCGGCGGGGTCGCGGTGATGGTGGGCGGGTCGGCGCTGACTTCGCTGGGCGGGCCGGTCTGGGCGCAGCTCGCCTGCCTTGCCGCCTCGCTGTCCTATGCGGCGACGAGCGTCTATGCCCGCCGGTTCCGCAGGCTCGGCGTACATCCGGTCACGACAACGGCCGGGCAGACGCTGCTGTCGACCCTGCTGATCGCTCCGGTCGTTGTCATCGTCGACAAGCCATGGCTGTTGCCGGTGCCGAGTGCTGCCGCCTTGGGAGCCGTGCTCGCTTTGGCGCTTCTGTCGACCATCCTGGGCTATTTCATCTATTTCCGGATTCTCGGGTCGGCGGGCGCGACCAATATCGGGCTCGTCACGCTGCTGGTGCCGGTGACGGCGGTGCTGCTGGGGATATTCCTGCTGGGCGAGACGCTTTATCCCAAGCACATGATCGGCATGGGGCTGATCGCCCTTGGCCTTGCCGCCATCGACGGGCGCATCTTCAGGCTGCTCCGCAGGCGCTAGTCGGGTTCCTTCGTCGCCGGCGGCTCGATGTCGGGCGCCACGCCGAAGACGCGGCCCATGACCCGGAACAGGCCGATCCGGGCGAGGAAGGCCCGGATATGCTCGACCACTGCGTTGACGAGGAAGGCGCGGACCACGTGGAAGGCCGTGACGAGGCCGACCGAGAGATGAAGCGTCTGGGCGGTGATCGCCATTTCGGCGAAGCCGCCCGGCGAGGCGCCGAGCGCCGCGCTCGCCAGGTCGAGCCCGGTCAGGCGGGACAGCACCCAGGCATAGGCGCCCATGATGGTTGCCACGATGATGATCGTGACCGTGACCGCGCCCGCAAAACGCGGCAGGCGCATCAGGCTTTCGCGCTTGAAACGGGCGCCGACCGCAATGCCGATCATCAGCTGCCCGGCATAGAACAGCGGATAGGGGATCTTGCCGACGAGCAGGCCCAGGGCTGCGGCCGTGCCGGTGCCCATGAGCGCGCCGAGCATCCACGGATTGTTGAAGCGCGCGATCCTTGCGACCCAGACGCCGGCAAGGCCCAGCATCAGCGCCACGAGCGTCAGCAGCCAGGGCAGGGGCTGGCCGGCCAGCCCGTCCACGGCATCGCCGTGGATGTCGAGCGCGACGATCAGCGGGGGCAGGATGACAACGAGCAGCGTGACGCGCAGCGACTGAGCCAGCGCGATGGGTTCGGGCCGCGCGCCAGCCGCAAGGCCGATATTGGCCATCTCGGTCAGGCCGCCGGGCATCATGGCGTAATAGGCGCTGCGGATATCCACCTTGCCGAGCCGCGCGAGCGGGGCGGCCATGATCCCGCCCAGCACGATGGCGAAGATCGCCGTGACGACCATGACGGGCAGCCACAGTACGATGGTGGCGAGCACGGCAGCGGAAATGTTCAGCCCGATGCCCGCCCCGACCGTGACCTGCCCGAAGCGGCGACCCGTCACCGAGGTGAAGACCGGCCAGCCGGCGATGGAGAGGGCGGCGGTGGCGACGAGCGGACCCAGCACCCAGGCGAGCGGGATGCCGACCTTGTAGAACAGCGCGCCCGCGAGCGCCGCGACCAAGAGCGCG
>JBIPLL010000007.1:0-20695 GCA_044368425.1 Beijerinckiaceae bacterium | reverse complement strand
CAACGCCGACTGCGAGCGCTGCGCTGCGGGCGATCACGTAGGAATTTGGCCGCTCGTCGATGGCATTGGCCATGAGGTGGGTAAGGCCCATCAGCAGGATCGCACCCAGCGTGAAGGCGCCCGGATTTTCCGTCAGCGTCGCTCCGAAGAGCGCTGCGACAATCAGTGTCACGCCCATGACGCCGATGAGCGCCAGGACAAGCCGGGCCGGATGCGGCTGCCCGCCCGGGCTCGACGACGAGAGATTGATGGAGGCGCGGGCGAGGTCGATCACGCTGCCCGAGGACAGGAAGGCATGGGCCTTGTAGAGCGAGTGGGCGACGATGTGCAGCAACGCGGCCGAGAAGGCGCCCAGGCCGCATTGCAGCAGCATGAAGCCCATTTGCGCGACGGTCGACCAGGCAAGCGAGACCTTCACCGAGGTCTGGGTGAGCATCACGACCGAGCCGAACAGGGCGGTGACGCCACCTGCAATGGCGAGCGTCTCGAGCGCACCCGTCGACAGGACCATGATGTCGGCCATGCGCAGGATGAGGAAGCCGCCGGCATTGATGATGCCGGCATGGAGCAGCGCCGAGACCGGCGTCGGGGTCTCCATCACCTCGATGAGCCAGCCATGCAGCGGCAGTTGCGCCGACTTCATCAGGGCGGCGACCACGATCAGGAGCGCGGCGACGCTGATGCCGGCACTGCCCTGCCCCGCTGCCAGCGCCGCCTCGGCGGAGGCGAAGAGCGTCGCGAATTCCAGCGTGCCGAAGGCGCGCAGCAGCAGGATGGCCGCCACCACGAGGCACAGATCGCCGATCCGGCTCGCCAGGAATTTCTTGCGGGCCGCGAGCTGCGCGCCCGGCCGCCCCGGATAGAACAGCAGCAGCCGGTTGAGGCCGAGGCTCGTCGCGATCCAGGCCAGGATGAACTGCGCGAGATTGCCCGACACGATCAGCACGAGGACAGCAGCAAGCGTCAGTGTCAGCCATTTCAGGAACGCGCCATGACGCGCGTCCCCGTCCAGATAGTTGCGGCTGTAGCGCAGAACCACGACACCGATGAACGAGACGAGCACGAACATCACGGCGGACAGGCGGTCGACATGGAAGCCGATACCGATCCCGCGCCAGCCCAGCGTCCCGGTCGTTACGGGGCCGGATACAAGGACGGCAACGGCGGAAACAGCCGCCACCCCGAGCGCGAAGCAGGCAGCGGCGAAGGTGCGGCGCGCCATGGACCGGGGTGCGGCATCGGCCGCGGACGACGATATGGCCGCCGCAGCCACGAGGGCCAGGGGACCGGACAGGACGAACCAGGGAAGGATCAGCGACATCGGGCTACCCCGCTTGAGGACAGCCCCGCTGTAGTGATGTCTGGACGTTTATAAAAATTCAAAGATTGAAACGTTTCATTCTGTTTTGTAGAATGTTTCTATGGCATCGTTGAATTACAACCATCTCCGGTACTTCTGGGCGATTGCCCATGAGGGCAGCCTGACCCGCGCCGCAAGCCGGCTAAACGTGTCCCCCTCCGCGCTTTCGGTTCAGCTGAAGGCGCTGGAGCACCAGCTCGGGCATGCGCTCTTCGAGCGTGAGGGCCGCTCGCTTCACCTGACCGAGGCCGGCCGCATCGCGCTCGACCACGCCAATGCCGTCTTCCGATCGGGAGACGATCTGCTGAGCACGCTCAGGGGCATCGGACCCACGAGCCGGCCCGTCCTGCGCATCGGGGCGGTGGCGACCCTGTCGCGCAACTTCCAGCTCGGCTTCCTGAAGCCGCTTGTCACGCGCCCCGATGTCGAGCTCGTGGTGCGCTCAGGGGCCTTCCCCGACCTGATGGCACAGCTGGCGGGCCATGGGCTCGATCTGGTCCTCGCCAACCAGCCGGCACCCGACGACGGCGAGGGCGAATGGCGCAGCGACCTCGTCGCGGAGCAGCCCGTCAGTCTTGTCGGCCAGCCCGAGCAACGCCAGACGCCCCTCGCCTTCCCGGCTGACCTTGCCCATGTCCCGGTCGTGCTGCCGGGACGTGGATCGGGCCTGCGGACGGGCTTCGACGCATTGCTCGATGCTGCCGGCATCACACCCGTGATCCTGGCCGAAGTCGACGACATGGCGATGCTGCGACTTTTTGCCCGCGAGGCGCGCGGCGTGACGCTGGTTCCGCCGGTCGTGGTCATGGACGAGCTGGCCGCCGGAATCCTTGTCGAACGCTGCCGCCTGCCACGGCTGCGGGAGAGCTTTTATGCGATCACCCGGCGCCGGCGCTTCCCCAATCCCTTGCTGCGCGAACTATCTTTGCCGCAGGGGCGCGAGAAACGCGAAGATCGACAGTAAGCCCTCTTGCATATGCTTGCCGTTTCAAGCAGTGAATTATCATCGAACGGCTTGTGCTGCGAGCGCGTTTCGAGCAGCGACAAAGACCCTTCAACGAATGAGTGCCGAATGTCTTCGCCCCGTTATCCGCGCCAGCAGATCCTCTCCGAGGGTGTGACCGCCACCGTCAAGTGGTTTAACTCCGAAAAGGGCTTCGGCTTTGCCAGCCCCACAGACGGCGGTGCCGATCTGTTTCTTCACATCTCCGCGCTGTCTGCGACGGGGATGGACAACCTTCCCGAGGGCGCAACGATCACTTGCGACGTCGGCCAGGGCCAGCGTGGCCCCCAGATCGTGGCGGTTCATACGGTCGATACCTCGACCGCAGCGCCACGTTCGGATCGTCGCGGACCCGGTGGCCCGGGCGGCGGCGGCGGTGGCATGCGGTCTCCCTATGGTCGCCCGGAAGGCGGCCGGCAGGAGCGTGGCGGCTATGGCGACCGTGGCGGTGACCGTGGTGGCGGCTATCAGGATCGTGGCTATGACCGCGAGCCGCGCTACGATCGTGGCGGCGGTGGCGGTTACGACTCCGCGCCGAGCTCGGGCGAAGTGCGCAATGGCACGGTGAAGTTCTTCGACACGGCGCGGGGCTTCGGCTTCATCAGCCCTGTCGACGGCGGCCGCGACATCTTCCTGCACGCAACGAGCCTGACGCGCGCCGGCCTCCCCTTCCCCGATGCCGGACAGCAGGTGCAGTTCACCACCCGCGAAGGCAAGAAGGGCGAGGAAGTCGCCGACATCGCCTATATCTGAGGCTTCACGTCTCCGATTGGCCGATTGATCTTTCAGCCGCCGACCGAAAGGCCGGCGGCTTTCGGCTATCCGTTACTGCTGGCGATCCGGTTGCAACAGGGCCGTTTCCTCAGCAGCCGAGGGCGAGTTCCCGGATGAGCGTGGCCAGGCGCCGGCCGTCATGTGCACCGCGCTGCCACGGATCCTCATAATCGTCCTCGATCCACGATACCGGTCCGGGCAGAATGGCGGGATTGCCGGGCGGCAACGCGCCGAAGCCCCTCTCGCGCCGCGAGAAGACGAGCGAGGCGCGGTGGGCGAGCACGTGGGTCACCAGTGCTCGCGGCACGGCTGGTGCCGCCTCCCCTGCCATCATCTGGCGCCCCGTGTCGCCAAAGCGCGCGACGAGCCCTGCGAGATCGTATCCGCGCGTCTCGGAGCATTCGAGCATGTTGCCCACGAAGATGCGCGGAATGTCGCGGCTGGCAATGGCCTGTACGAGGCCAGGCACACACAGATGCGGCAGCACGCTCGTGAAGAAACTTCCCGGTCCATAGACGATGGCCTGCGCACCGGCCACGGCCTCGCCAACGGCCGGGTTGAGCCGGACCGCATGCCCGCACTGGCGCTGGAGAGAGACATCCTCAAGCCTCGCCCGCGACCTGTCTGGCATCCCCGTGATCAGGTGCTGGCCGACAATCTCGCGCCCCGTCGCGTCGCGGGCGACAAGCTCAACGTCGTCGTCAGTACTCGTCGGCCAGACGCCGCCCGCAATGTCGCATAATTGCCGGAACACGAAGATCGCGGTGTTGATGTCGCGATCATGGGCCAGATAGGCACCGGTCAGGATGAAATTGCCGATGCTGCCCTGTCGGAGGTCGAAGTCCGGGCCGACCGCGCGGCGAAACAGGTCCAGATAGCGTGCGATGGCCCCGCGCAAGCCGGGATCCAGCGCGCGCATCGCCGGATGATCCCCCTCGGCAAATGTCGCGAAGGCTGCCCGCAGTTCCGAAACCGGCGCCTCGTCGGGCAACCGCGTATTGCAGATCCGGATGACATTTCCGGCAGTTGCGTCCGACCGCCCGTCCCCCTGCGCATGGGTGGGGCGGCTTTCGGCATGGGCGAGCGTCATCAGCGCCTGCCGGATATCGCCAACCGGCAGAATGCCCAGCCTTTCACGGATGAGACGCGAGCTTCCGCCGGAATCCCACGCCGGAACAAGCCGCGTGACACGCAAACCCGCCTGGCCCAGGGCAAAGGTCAGCGACCGCGACCCGGAGCCACCCCCGATCAGCAGGATGGCAGGCGCCTGCCCGGCTTCGGGCCTCTCAGCTTGCATCACGTCCTCCCGGTTCCCGTTCATTGGCAGCAAGGCCCGTGAACATTTCACCAACAGGGCTCATCCCGCACCGCGCTTTGTCTTCTGGCGCTGGCTGATCTGCGCCATTAGCACGGGCCCAAGCGCGAAGTCGCCCAGCCGCGCCTTCTGCGTCAAGGCACGCAGATAGCCGCCGGGACTGCGGATGGCCGGCGAGCCGTTCACGACGGTGACCAGCGAACCGGGCTTGCGGCCCGGCACCTGACGCGCTTCGGACGAATGCTCGCAACGCTGCAGGATCGCGGCAACCGCGAGGCACGCCGCCTGCTCGCCAAGCACATCCACCGCCGCCTGCCACGCATGCGGACTGATGCCGAGCATCGGCCGAACCGCCTGCGCCGCCTGCCGGAGATCACCCCAGTCGCGTACGCGGCCCACAGGTGCATAATCATGCAGGTCCGGGCAGGCCTCCATTACAAGGCCGAGCTGCAGGCCCCCATCCTGTTGGATGCCGGGCTTGCGCGGTTCATCGTTGGCTTGCGCCGTGGCAGGCGCTGCATTCCTTCCATCTGGCTCGTCCAGCTGGCCCGCTTCCTCGGAAGTCGGTTCAAGTTCTGGAAAATGGTTTGTATTTGAATTTGATTGATGGCGCTCAGGCTGATCGGCATTGCCGCTCGAATCTGAAGAAAAAAGATGTTGCTCGAGGGCCTTGGCTGTTTCCTGCCGCAAGATGGCGAGGTCGGTCGCGATGGTCTGCAAGGGGGCGGGCGCCTCGATGACGCGCGAAGGCATCGGCAGGCTCAGGAACCGTGCCCGCAGAGCCGCCCAGTCGCCCGGGAGTTCAGCCTCCATGGCGCAATCGAGATATTTGGCGATGTCGCGGCGCAGCAAGGTGATCCGCTGGCGCAGGCGCGCAACCTCGCGGCGGCGGGCCTGGCGCTCCTCGGCCATGGCCTCGAAGGCCGGCGCGCGCACAACCAGCGGCGTGAGATCGAAGCCGAAAGCCTCCCTCCCCTGCCCGAGATCATCATCGCCAGCGGCCTGCCCCTGATCCTTGCGGGCATAACGCTTGCCGTTGGGGCTGTCGCGACGCAGGATCAGCCCGGCCTTGACGAGCGCGGCGAGATGGCGGCGCAACGTCGCCTCCGCCATGCCGTGGGCTCGCTGGCCCAGCGCGCGGTTGGAGGGGAACACGACAAGGTCGCAGGGCGGCGGGTCGTCGCCGGTTTCGTCAACGGACGGATCGCCCGATCCAGATCCAGATCCAGATCCAGATCCCGGAGGCTGCGTCCGGCGCCGGGGAAGGGACAGGGCTGTTTCCGGCTGGAAGGAGAGCAGCGCCGAAAGCACCACGAGGCTGCGGTCGGAGAGCCCGAGTTCGTCCCGGATCTGCCCGAGATGGCGTAGCAACGTCCACTTGTTGATGGCCGCCGGGTGATTCGAGCCCGGTCGGCCGGCCTCGTCGACGAGCCGGCGCAGATCCACCTCGCGGGCAATCTGGCCAAGCGTCACCGGCCGCCGCCCGAAGGGCGTCGTCGCGAATGTCTGTGTCATGATCCATGCCTGTCGTCAGGCAAAAGGATCCGGCACGCCGAAACGATCTCAGCGCTTGACTGCGAATCGCGGAAGTGGTTCTCTGCAGTTGCCACACTGTGGAGAGGCTTCCGGGCGGAAACGTTTGGGGGCCTTTTCCTTTTGCGATGTCACCTCATCGATATGTCCTGCCACACGACCGGGGATAAGCCGGCCGCACGATCCCGGCGGTTTATCCGCCGCGATTCTCCGGGCGCCGCTTGTCGGAGCGCCCATTCGTTGGAAGCGTCCGGCCGGACATCCCCGTCCCGCTGCCTGACCGCAAGACCGGCACCGCTTCGCCAGCCGACGTGCCCGCCGCGGCGGAGCCTTGCGCCGGCTCATCGACCCTTCCCGACCGGGATGCCGCATGGCGCTCGTGCAGTTCCGGCAGGAGACCCACCAGAAACTCGCCGAAATCGGGGGCGACCCGCTCATCCACCACGAGCGCGAGCTTGCTGCCGCTGCGCCTGATCGTGGCGGCAACCCGCCCGGACGCGTCGCGCCAGATCCGCGTATCGGCATCTGCGGGCTTTTCCCGCAAGGCCGCCTCGAGCCGCGTGAAGCGTGCATCGCTGTCGGCGGCGCGGAAGGACGGATCGCGACCGAGGCGTTCGAGAACCGGAGCGATGTCGCGGGCCTCGATAGTCTGCGCGAGCGCAGCCCAGCGCGGACGCCCGGTGCGCGGCGCAGGCCCGACAGCAGCGATGAGACTGCGCGGGATGGCGCGCCCAATGGAGATGAGGCGCGACAGCTGCGTCTTTTCCATCGCCAGAGCGGCCATGATCGTCGCGCGGTCGAAGCCGCGATCCTCCAGCGTGACGGCAAAGAGCGCACGCTCGATGTAGCTCAGATCCTGCCGTGCGGAGTTCTCCTGGCCCTGCGCGACGACGAGTTCCTCGTCGCTCATCTGCCGGATGACGGCACGCACGGGACGCTTCAATGCCACGAGCGCCTTGAGACGGCGATGGCCATAGGCCACCTGGTAATGACCCGTGCGGCGCGGATGCGGACGCACGAGGATCGGCACCTGCTGGCCATGGTCGCGGATCGAGGCGACGAGCATTTCGTGATCGGCCCCCTCCCCTTCGAGCCGGTCGCTGACGAAGGAGCCCTCGATGACGGCGGGATCGAGTTCGACCACGGCATTGCCCGAGCCGATCAGCGCCCGGGCTTCCTCCGCAGCGCTGGCAATCCGGCCCAAGGAACGGCCCATTGCGCCGACAGCGCCGGAGCGGACCAGAGGCTTGGCCGCCGCAACGGGCTCCGCCAAGGCGGCAGCCTGCGCGGCCCCTTGCAGCCCCGCATCGCCGGCTTCCGGGTTGCCATCTGGCAACTGGTCATCCGGCGAGGAGCGCCGCTCGCGGGAGGACAGGAGCGCACGCAGCGTGTCCTTGCGGCTCATTCAGCCCTCCCCGTCGCCGACCGGCCCCAGGCCTGGCGCATGAGGGCCTCGATCTCGCCGTTGACCCCGTCCAGCGACTCGATCGCGCGGTCATAGGTGGCGCGCGTGAAATTCTCACGGCCGACCTCGTAGAGCGTCTGCTTGGACAGGCCCGCATCCGAGATCGCCGTGGATTTCAGCATCGTGTTGGTGAGCACACGTTCCCGGAACAGCGAGCGCATGAACGCGACCATCTGCGTCTGCGGCCCGTCCGACGGCTCGTGGCGCGTCACCACATAGCGCAGGAAATCGTAGTCGAGATCTCCGCCGGCCTCCTGCACGACCGACAGCAGGTCGGAGGCCATCAGCAGGAACTGGCACATCGACATCACGTCGAGCATCTGCGGATGCACCGTGATCAGCACGCCCGTTGCCGCACACAGCGCGCCGAGCGTGAGGAAGCCGAGCTGCGGCGGGCAGTCCAGGATCATCACGTCATAGGCGTCTGCGACCTCGCCAAGCGCCGTGGCGACGCGGCCGAAGAACGCCTCGCCGTCGCCATCGACGAGCGCCTTGGGCGTATCGTGCTCGAACTCCATCAGCTCGAGATTGCCGGGCACGATGTCGAGACCCGGGAAATAGGTCGAGCGCACGATCCGCGACAACGGCCGGCGCTCCGCGTCATAGCGGATCGCGCCATAGAGCGTTTCGTTGGGGCCGATATCGAATTCGGGCTGGTAGCCGTGCAGCGCGGTCAGCGACGCCTGCGGGTCGAGATCGACCGCCAGCACGCGATAGCCATGCAGCGCAAGATACTGGGCCAGATGCGCCGCCGTCGTCGTCTTGCCGGAACCGCCCTTGAAATTGACGGTCGCGAGAACCTGGCAATGCTCCTCGGGCGACCGGTGCGGCAGGTAGACCTTGCCCTTGCCGGTCTCGTGAAGGAGGCGGCGCAACTCGTTGATCTGGCCGAGGCTGAAGGAACGCCGCCCGCTGGCATTGAGCTCGGGCGCAGGCCCCTTCCCGCCCAGGGAAAGCTGCCGCAGATAGCCATCGGCAATACCGATGAGCCGTGCCGCCTCACCTGACGAGAAGCTGCGCAGCACCTTCTGCGATGTTGGCGGGAACAGGGTCTGGCGCAGAGCCAGCAATTCCTGCGACAGCGCCTCGCCATCGGCGGCGATGACCTGCGTCATCTTCGTCGCGGCGCGCAAGCCCGCGCCAGCCTGACCGTCGGTCGGCTTGCCGCCCGCCTTCTGGCCTCCGGTCTCTCTCGACCCAGCTCCGCTCATCTGCCGCCTTTCGCTCCTCCTGCGCCCCGGGCCACTGATCCGGTGGCGGGGCGTGGAAGCGTGGATTTTACGAAACTACGCTTGCAGGCGCAGCTCACCTCACATTGCGTAGATTTATGGCGCCGATTCCCGGATTCTGTCCAGCCGGAAAGGGTTAACCGATGTTAACCGCTGGAACAACGCGCCGCCGCCCGGCGACGAAGCGGCAGTTGCCATCTGGCAACGATCCGCCGCACGCCAGGGCGCGGGGACGCGGGCATCAATCGACGAGGATGATCCGCACGTCGTTGACATTGGTATGGGTCGGCCCGGTCACGACCAGATCGCCAGAAGCCTCGAAGACCGAATAGGCATCATGCCGAGACAAGGCGACGGCCGGATCGATCCCCGCAGCGCGCGCCCGCACCAGCGTGTCGGGAAACAGCACGGCGCCGGCATTGTCCTCGCTGCCGTCGATGCCGTCGCTGTCGGCGGCAAGCGCCGTGATGCCCTCGCCTGCCCCGTCGAGCGCGACCGCAAGACCCAGGAGATATTCGCTGTCGCGGCCGCCCCGCCCTGCGGGCCCCTTCACGGTGACGGTTGTCTCGCCACCTGACAGGATGGCAACGCGGCGGCCATGCGCACGCGCCTTCAAAGCCAGCCGCGCATGTGCGGCGCCCACCATTGCCGCCTCGCCCTCGACCGCATCGCCGAGATAGTCCACGGCATAGCCCGCGGCCTCCAGCAGCGGGATGGCGGAACGCAGGGCAACGTCAGGGCTGAGGACGAGCCGGTTGAGGACATGGGCGAGGCGGGGATCGCCAACCTTGGGCGTTTCATTGCCGGGATCGTCGAGTGCCGCCAGGGCGACGGCGGGCAGGGGGATCGACCAGCGGCGCACGGCGTCGCGCGCATCCGCGAGCGTCGACTCATCGCCGACGGTGGGCCCCGATGCGACGGTTGAGAGATCGTCACCGGGCACGTCCGACATGATCAGCCCGACGACCGGCGTGTGGGGCGCCAGAAGCGGCAACCGCCCGCCCTTCAGCTGCGAGAGATGCTTGCGCACGACATTCATCGCGTCGATGGGCGCACCCGAACGCAGCAGCGCCCGGTTCACCTCCTGCTTGTCGGCGAGCGTCAGGCCCGGAGCCGGCGCGCAGAGCAGCGAGGAGCCGCCCCCCGAGAACAAGCCGATGACGAGGTCATCCGCGGTCAGCCCCGCAAGCGCCGCGACGAGCCTGCGGGTTGCGAGAAAGCCCGCCTCGTCCGGCACCGGGTGTCCCGCCTCGACGATCTCGATGGCACGCGTGGGTGTTGCATGGCCATGCCGCGTCAGGACGAGCCCTTCCAGCTGGCCGGGCCACAGATCCTCAAGCGCGCTTGCCATGGCTGAAGACGCCTTGCCGGCTCCCACGACCAAGGTCCGCCCGCGAGGCGGGGAGGGGAGGTGGCCGGCAAGGCAGGCACGCGGTTGCGCCGCCTCGACGACACGCGCAAAGGCCGCGCGCATCAGGTCTTCGCGTGCTCCGCTCCGCATCCTCTTGTCTCCCCGGCTGGCCTGTCCGATCTCGCCCCATTCGTGTCATGCAGCCGGGCGGCTGTCACCCGCGCGGGACGAAAAACGGATTTGGCCTCACGCTGCGGCTGTGCTTGTGTTGGCGCAAATCGGGGGAAACGGACATGACGCAATTTCAGGGCATTCTGATCGAGAAGGGCGAGGGCGGTTCTCTCGCGCAGGTGGCATCGATCGACGAAGCCCGCCTGCCGGACGGAGACGTTACCGTGCGGGTCGCCTGCTCGACGATCAATTACAAGGACGCGCTCGCCATCACAGGCAAGGGGCCGGTGGTGCGCCAGTTCCCGATGGTCCCCGGCATTGACCTTGCCGGCACGGTCGAGGCCAGCAGCCATCCGCGCTGGCGGCCCGGCGACGAGGTGATCCTGAACGGCTTCGGCGTCGGCGAAGGACATTGGGGCGGGCTCGCCCAGAAGGCGCGGCTGAAGGGCGACTGGCTCGTGGCCCGGCCCGCGAGCCTCACGGCAGCGCAGGCCATGGCTGTCGGCACGGCGGGCTATACCGCGATGCTCGCCGTCATGGCGCTGGAGCGACTGGGGCTGACACCGGAACGGGGCGATATCGTGGTGACCGGCGCCTGTGGCGGCGTCGGCTCCATCGCGATCATGCTTTTGGCCAAGGCAGGTTTTCGGGTGCTGGCGGTGACCGGCCGCCCGGAGGAGGAAGCATATCTGCGCGGACTCGGCGCGGCCGAAATCGTACCGCGCGCGGAATTGTCGGGTCCGGGTCGGGCGCTGGCGCGCGAGCGCTGGGCCGGCGCCATCGACAGCGTTGGCAGCCATACGCTCGCCAATGTCTGCGCCGCGACCCGCTATGGCGGGGTGGTCGCCGCTTGCGGCCTCGCGCAGGGCATGGATTTCCCCGCCACGGTCGCCCCCTTCATCCTGCGGGGCGTGACGCTGGCAGGCATCGACAGCGTGATGGCGCCACTCCCGCTGCGTGAGGCGGCATGGGATCGTCTCGCGCGCGACCTCGACCGCGGCAGGCTCGCGGGTCTGACGCAGCACATCGATCTCGCCGGTGCCATCGCACTTGCGCCCGAACTCCTCGCCGGCAAGGTGCGCGGGCGCCTTGTGGTCGATGTGAATGCGTGAGGAGGGAGCACCATGAGCGACCTGCAGCACAAGCCCCCTGACGAATCCGCATCCCGCTTCCCGGTGCCGGAGCTTTCCGGCCTGCCCGATGACATCCGCGCGCGCATCCTCTCCGTGCAGGACAAGTCAGGCTTCGTGCCCAATGTCTTCCTGGTGCTCGCGCGCAGGCCCGACGAGTTCCGCGCCTTCTTCGCCTATCACGATGCCCTGATGGACAAGCCGGGGGGATTGAGCAAGGCACAGCGCGAGATGATCGTCGTCGCGACCAGCGCCGCCAATCACTGCCTCTATTGCGTGGTGGCGCATGGGGCGATCCTGCGGATCCGCGCGAAGGACGCGCGCATCGCCGATGAGATCGCCATCAATCACCGGAAGGCGCGGATCGGCGCGCGCGATCGCGCCATGCTGGATTTCGCGCTGAAGGTGGCGCTTGAGTCGCACGCGATCGAGAATGAGGACATTGCCGCCCTGGGCGCCCACGGCTTCGGGCCGGAGGATGTCTGGGACATCGCGTCCATCGCGGCCTTCTTTGCCATGTCAAACCGGCTTGCCAATGCGCTCAGCCTGCGACCCAACCCCGAATTTCACATGCTGGGCCGCAGCTAGGATTGTTCTGTATACAGAATTTTTTTGTTTGTAGGACGAAACGTTCGTCTTGTCGGACGATAGGGGATGGATTATGTTGCCTTCACATCATGTGAGGCCCGATCTTGCCCGATCCGCTCTGTTTTCCCGACCTGCACCCCGAAACCCGCCTCGTCCATGAAGGCTCGATGCGTTCCTCCTTCGGCGAGACGTCCGAGGCGCTCTTCCTGACGCAGGGCCATGTCTATGACAGCGCCGAAAGCTGCGCGGCCCGTTTCACAGGCGACGAGGATGGCTTCACCTATGCCCGCTTCTCGAACCCCACCGTGGCCATGTTCGAGAAGCGCATGGCGGGGCTCGAGGGCGCCCAGGCCGCCCGCGCCACCGCAACGGGCATGGCCGCCGTCACCGCCGCCATGCTGGGCCTGCTCCGGGCGGGCGACCATGTGGTTGCGTCGCGCGTCATGTTCGGCTCGTGCCGCTATGTGGTCGAGGATCTCTTGCCGCGCTTCGGCGTCGCCACGACACTGGTCGACGGCAAGGACGTCTCAGCCTGGACTGCGGCGGTGCGCCCGCAGACCCGCGTGTTCTTTCTGGAAAGCCCGGCCAATCCGACGCTCGAAGTCGTCGACATTGCTGCGGTGGCAGCCATAGCCCGCAAATGCGGGGCAAGGCTCGTCGTCGACAACGTATTCGCCACCGCGCTCTACCAGAAGCCTTTGCAATTGGGCGCCGATCTCGTCGTCTATTCGGCGACCAAGCATATAGACGGGCAGGGGCGCTGCCTCGGCGGTATCCTGCTGGGCAGTGACGCGCTCATCGTGGAGGCGCTCCAGCCGATCTTGCGGCAGACAGGCCCAGCACTCTCACCCTTCAATGCCTGGGTTATGCTGAAGGGGCTGGAAACGCTGCCGCTGCGCGTCGCACGCCAGAGCGAGACGGCACTGACGGTGGCGAACTGGCTTGCCGGGCATGGCCGCGTGCGGCGTGTCGTCCATTGCGGGCGCGCCGATCATCCGCAGGCCGACATCATCGCGCGCCAGATGACGGGCGGCTCGACGCTTGTGGCCTTTGAGGTCGACGGCGGCAGGGCAGGGGCCTTCGCCGCGCTCAATCGCCTGCGCCTCATCCGCATCTCGAACAATCTGGGCGATGCCAAAAGCCTGATCGTGCATCCGGCCACGACCACCCATCAGCGCTTCGCGCCTGCCACCCGCGCGGAAATGGGCGTGGGCGAGGGGCTGCTGCGCCTGTCGGTCGGGCTCGAACATGCAGGCGACCTGATCGCGGATCTGGACCAGGCCCTGCGCTAACGCGGCGTGCGCTGTAGCGCGGGAACGTGCCGGCCTTTCACTCAGTTGAGCGTCCCGCGCACCGTTCCCTGCGGCACGACCCCCTGCGGCACTGGCACGAAGGGTACGGCCGAACCGGGCAACTGGGTGGTCGGCAGACGACCGTCCCAACGCTCGACGGCAATCAGGTTCACATAGCCGGGATTGTCGATGAAGGCCTTCGCCTTGGCCGCAATAGCCTGTGCCTCGGCATCACCGCGCACCTTGATCGCGTCTGCCTCGGCCTGCGCCGTCTGGCGACGGCTTTCGGCCTGGGCACGCGCCTGAACAACCTTCTTCTCGGCCTCGATGCGCTCGCGCTCCAGTTCGTTGCGCGACTTGCGCACCTCCGCCTCGGCCTGGGCGGCCGCCTCGATGGCAGTTTCATAGGCGTCGGAATAGTCGATATTCTCGATCTGAACGCTCTCGATCACGATTTCGGCGGGCACGCTTGACTTGATCGCCTCTTCCACCTCCTGCCCCAGCCTGACGCGGTCATTGACGACCGTCTGCGCCTGATACTGGCCGAAAACCTCTTTCAGGCGCTTGGGAACGATGGGGTCGATCATGCGCTCGGCAAAGTCGCGGCCATATTTGGCATAGACATCGGCCGCGAGCGCCGGCTGGATCCGGTAATTGACCGTCACGCGGATGGCAGCTTCCTGCACATCGGCGGAATAGGACTGCAGGTTCTGGTAGACGCGCTTCTCGGTGCGGGTGGTCATCTTCACCACCTGGTCCGACATCGGGATCTTGAAGCCAAGCCCCGGCTCGGCCGTCTTCACCACCTTGCCGAAGCGTAGCACCACGCCCGCCTCACCCTGGTCGACCGTGTAGAACGGCGAAGCGGAGAACATCGCTCCAACGATCAGGGCAGCCAAAGCAAACATAACCCACGAGACCACCCGTCCCACGACTGATTTGCCTGCGGCCTGAGCCGATGATCCCGCCCCGCTCTGCGTCTGTGCCATGTCGAAGCCCCCTTCTCAGCCAAGGCGATGCAGGATCGCCTGCCAGCATCAAGGGGCGTTTAATCGACTCGTCCAAAAATACAATATTGTTACCAGAAAATTAACGTCCGCTCGGCGCCGCCAGCACGGTGCGGTCGAGCCAATGGTCAAGGAAGGCGTGGAGCCATGCCTCCACCGCGCGGTCATGCATGAAACGACCCTGCAGTTGCAGATGCGCCGGCTGGGCCCCGGGCGCGGTCAGCCGCTCGGCGGCACGCGTCGTCCAGCGGTGGATCATGGCCTGCGTCACCTCGGGGTGGAACTGGAGCCCATAGGCGCGCTCACCCACCGCGATGGCCTGCACCGGAAAATCCTCACCTTCCGCCAGAATGCGCGCGCCGGCCGGGCAGTCGAAGCCCTCGCGATGCCAGTGATAGACGTGGCCGGGCCACGGCATCCCGATGCGCGTGGCCTCCGCCTCGCCTTCGGGCGTTGGCCTGATCGGGTAATAGCCGATCTCGGCAATGCCCCGCTCGTGGGCATAGACACGCGCGCCAAGCTCGCGCACCAGCATCTGGGCCCCGAGACACAGGCCGAGATAGGGCCGCTCCTGACGCAGGCAGCGCCCGATGAGGCCGAGTTCCGTATGGATCCAGTCATCCTCGTCATTGGCGCTCATCGGCCCGCCAAAAATCACCACGCCGGCATGATGCGAGAGGTCGTCGGGCAGCGGATCGCCATAGCGCGGACGGCGGATGTCGAGCCCATGGCCCCGCTCGGCAATGAGCCGCCCCACGCGGCCCGGCGTCGAATGCTCCTGATGCAGCACGATCAGTACCGGCGCACGACGAAGACCCGCCCGCCGCAGCGCAGCGCGGCTGCGTGTCAGGGGCGAGGCACTGACGGCCGTTGATGCGAGGTCGGTTGAGGGAACCGGCGAAGACAGGAGAGGGGCGGGCAGGGGAGGAGCGGACATTGGAGCAACGGACATGGCGCGGGGCGAGGGCGGAACGGGGGAGGGGCGCTTGATGAGACGGATCGGGCAGGCGGGTGAACGGCATCCATGAAGCGGCGCGCGTCCGGCAGCACGAAGGCAAGGAAAACGTCGCGCCACTGTGCCGCGCGAATGAAGCGATGGGAAGGCCAAACCGCCAGGCGGATGTGATGCGCGCGTGAGCACCCGATTCAGGGTCAGTGCCCGCGCGCCCACACAACCTGAAATCGGCAGGACGACAGGACGAGCGCGGCCAGGCCATCACGCGGCGCGCATGATCTGCCGCGTTCTCCCGCCCCAACGCGAAAACCCCGCCGGCCTGAGAGCCGACGGGGTTGAAGGCGGGTCGTGCGGCCGGCCCGCATTCCCCCGGCGCCTGTGAGCGCCGGGGATCGCGGGTCCGCCTCAGACAAACCAGAAGTCGGACGAGGTGATGTTCGTCGCCTGCGTGTTCCTGATGAGGATTGTGTCGGTATCCCCGACCTTCGCCACCAGCGTGTCGACGCCCTGCTGGGTGATCGTCAGGTTGGACAAGGTCAGCCCCGAGCCGCGGAAATCGAGGATGTCGACACTATCCTCGAAATCCGTGATCGTATCCTGGTCCCAGTTCGCACCGAACTCGAACCAGTCGCGACCGCCCGACCCGCCCGAAAGCGTGTCGTTGCCGAGCCCGCCATTGATGCGGTCGTTGCCGCCATTGCCGGCCAGCGTGTCGTTGCCCTCGCCGCCGAAGATCGTGTCGGCACCCCCCTGACCCGAGATCGTGTCATTGCCGGCGCCGCCAGTGATCACATTGGCAGAATTGTTGCCCGTCAGGTTGTCGTTGAAGTCCGAGCCCATCAGGTTTTCGATGCTGCTATAGGTGTCGCCGGCTGCCTCGCCGGTATTGCCGGAGGGCGAGGCGAGGCTTGCCCTGACTGCCGATTCCGCATTGGCATAGACGGCCGTGTCGATGCCGTTGCCGCCAATCAGCGTATCGGCGCCGATGCCGCCGTCGAGATCGTCATTGCCTTCGCCGCCGTTCAGCGTGTCGTTGCCGGCAAGACCGAACAGCTCGTCATTGCCGCCGAGACCAAACAGCGTGTCGATGCCCGGCGTCCCGACGATCGCTGTAGGCCCACGGTCGTCGCCTTCCGTCGGGCCGATCGGGCCTTCGTTCACATCCGTGACTGTCACCGTGACGACCTGGCTGGCCGTGCCCACGCCGTCCGACACCGTGACGGTGACCGGAATGGTCGGGGTGGCCTCGAAGTCGACGATCTGCCCCGCCTTGAGGAAGAGCGCATGGCCGCCGGCCACGGGCTTCACCTCGAAGCGGTTGTCGGACACGGCAAAGGCGTCCGCCCGGAAGGCCGGGTTCGTGTCGGGATCGACGACCAGCAGGTCGGCAATCCGCGTCTCGGCGGCGGTGTTCTCGGCCAGCGCAACCTGGTTGGCAAGGTTGATCGCCGTCGGCGCCTCGTTCACGTCGCCGACGGTGATGTTGAACACTTCCTGCACGCTGTTGCCGGCACCGTCCTGCACCCGCACCGTCACCTGGTGGCTGGCTGCGGCCTCGAAATCGAGCGCCGTGGCCGTGGTGCGCAGCTCGCTGCCCACGATCTGGAAGCGTCCGCCCGCATCGTTCAGCAAGGTATAGGTGAAGGCATTATTCGCACCCGTGGTCGTCGTCGAGAAGGTGCCGACGGGCAGGCCGGAAGCCGAATTCTCATTGGCGGAGGAGCCCGCCAGCGAGATGTCCAGCGTGACCGGCGGCGGGGGAGGGGGGCTGCCACCACCCGCAAAGCCCTGACCCGACAGGATGTAGCTCTCGCCCGCACGGCTGCGGCCATTAGGATCGGCATCCGGGGCGCCGATGATGAGGTCGGCAAATCCGTCACCGTCCACGTCGCCCGCAGCCGAGACGCTGAAGCCGAAGCTGTCGCCCGCAAGCCGCCCGTTCAGCGCCACGCCATTGGTGCCGTCCAGCGCCGAGAGATCGAGCGTCGCCCCCCAGCTTGCCTTGCCGAAGACGAGATAGGTCTCGCCCGCGTTCAGGCGCCCTGACGGATCAGCCTGTGCCGCACCGATCAGGATATCGTCGAAGCCGTCGCCATTGACGTCTCCGGCATTGGCCACGCTGAAGCCCGAACGGTCGTCTGCGTCTATGCCCTTGATGAGCACGCCATTGGTGCCGTTCATGTTGCCGAGATTGATCGTCGGCACATAGGAGGTCTGGCCGAAGACCAGATAGGTCTCGCCGGCGGCGCTCTTGCCATCGGGATCGGCGCGATGTGCGCCGACGATCAGATCGGCCCGGCCGTCGCCATTGACGTCACCCGCCGCCGAGACGGAGATGCCGGCCTGATCGTATTCGTCCTGACCGTTCAGACGGAAGCCGTTCGTTCCGTTCAGGTTGCGGATGTCGATCGTGGCGCCCGGCACATTGCTGCCGAAGACCACATAGGCCTCGCCCGCCTGCGCCCGGTTGCCCGGATCCTCCAGCGTGGCGCCAATGATGATGTCATCGATACCGTCGCCATTGACGTCGCCGGCCGAGGCCACCGAAGCGCCGATGCCGCCGTCGCCGCCCTTCGGCCCGATGACGGTGGTGCCGGAGGCACCGAGGCTGGCAAGGTCGATCGAGGCGGCAAAGCCCGACGCCTTGCCGTTCACGATATAGGTCGCACCCGCATTGGAGCGGCCTGACGGATCGGCCAGCGGCGCGCCGATGGCAATGTCGGCAAAGCCGTCAGTGTTGAAGTCGCCGATGCCGGCAACCGAGGTTCCAGCCGTGTCCCCCGCGCCGGCACCCGTCAGGCGGAAGCCATTGGCACCGGTGAGTGCGGCGAGATCCACGCTAGCCCCAAGGGACGCTCCGCCGAACACGACATAGCTCGCCCCGGCATTGACGCCGCTTGCCGGATCGGCAGCGGTCGAGCCGACGATCAGGTCCGCGAAGCCGTCGCCATTGACGTCGCCGGCATCCGCAACCGAGATGCCCGCGCGGTCAGCAGCCGTCGCACCCTGGATGACGAAGCCATTGGTCCCGTTCAGCGTCGAAAGGTCGATGGTCCCCGGCAGCGTTGCTCCGCCATAGACCACGTAGGCACGGCCCGCATCTGTCCGGCCGGAAGGATCGCCGCCCGGCGCGCCGATGATCACGTCGGCGAAGCCGTCGCCGTTCACGTCCCCGGCATCCGAGACCACGAACCCGGCCTGCTCGACCGACGACGTCCCGTTGATCCGGATACCGGACACCGGCGCCGTCCCGTCGAGGATCGCCGAGATGTCGAGGCTCGGTGGCAAGGTGACCGGACCTTCCGGCTGGTCCGTGACCGCGATGGTGAAGGTGGAGGATGCTGTCGATCCATCCGCCGAGGTGGCCGTGATCTCCAGCGTGCGGCTCGCCGCAGCCTCGAAGTCGATGGCGTCCGCCACGCTCACCACGCCCGTCGACGCGTCGATCGCAAACAGGCCTGCGCCCGTGCCCCCCGTGATCGCATAGGTCACGGCATTGGTCGTGGCATCGGCATCGGACGCCGAGGCGGTCAGGCCCACCAGCGTGCCCACGGCCACATTCTCCGCCACACTGTTGGTCGCGTTGTTGGCATCGACCGGAGCCGAGACGTCGAACTCGTCCACATCCGTCACATTGACCGTGACATCCGTGAACACCGAACCCGCCCCGTCATCGGCCGTCACACGCACCGTGACCGAGCTCTCCGTCTCCCGGTTGAGCACCTGCCCGGCCCTCAGATACAGACCCGTCGCGTCCGCCTCGAAGCGGGCGTCGTTGGTCGTGAAGCTGTAGGTCTCGAAGGCCGGTGCCGTGTCGGGATCGGCGACCGTCAGGTCGACGACCTTGGTGTGAACCGCCGTGTTCTCGGCCAAAGCCGCCACGTTCGACGCCGTCACCGAGGTCGGAGCCTCGTTCACGTCAGTGACCGCAACAGTCACGTTCTGCGTCAGCGTCGTCGCGCCGTCGGTGAGGGTCACAGTCAGCGGCACAGTCGGCGTCGTCTCGAAATTCAGCGGCTGGCCGGCCTTGAGGCGCAGTTCCGTGCCGACGATCTCGAAACGCGCGTCGTTCACGCTTAGCGAGCCCGCGAATGTGTCGGGATCGGTCACGACGATGTCGGCGATCTTGGCGCCCGTCGCCAGGTTCTCGGCAACCGCCACCTGGTTTGTCACGTCCAGAGCCGTTGCAGGCTCGTTGTCGCTCGTCACCGCGATGGTGAAGGTCGAGGACGCCGTCGAGCCGTCCGCCGAGGTCGCCAGGATCTCCAGCGAGCGGGAAGCCCCCGCCTCGAAGTCGATGGCACCGGCAACCGTCACCACGCCGCTCGTCGCATCGACGGCGAACTCGCCCGTCCCGCCGACGATGGAGTAGGTCACCCCGTTGGTCGTGGCATCGGCATCGGACGCCGAGGCGGTCAGGCCCACCAGCGTGCCCACGGCTGCGTTCTCCGCAACCGTGTTGGTCGCGTTGTTGGCATCGACCGGAGCCGAGACGTCGAACTCGTCCACATCCGTCACATTGACCGTGACATCCGTGAACACCGAACCCGCCCCGTCATCGGCCGTCACACGCACCGTGACCGAGCTCTCCGTCTCCCGGTTGAGCACCTGCCCGGCCCTCAGATACAGACCGGTCGCGTCCGCCTCGAAGCGCACATCGTCCGTGCTGAAGCTGTAGGTCTCGAACGCCACCGACGTGTCGGGATCGGCCACCGTCAGGTCGGCGACCTTGGTGCGAACCGCCGTGTTCTCGGCCAAAGCCGCCACGTTCGACGCCGTCACCGAGGTCGGAGCCTCGTTCACGTCGCTCACCACGACGTTCACGTTCTGCGTCAGAACCGTTGCGCCATCAGTCAGCGTGACCGTCAGCGAGACGTTGGGGGTCGTCTCGAAATTCAGCGGCTGGCCGGCCTTCAGGCGCAGCTCCGTGCCGACGATCTCGAAGCGCGCATCGCTCACGCTGAGCGAACCGGTAAAGCCGTCCGGATCTGTGACGACGATATCGGCGACCTTGGTCGCGACGGCCACGTTCTCCGCGACCGGCGTCAGGTTGTTGACCGCAAGCCCGGTCGCATCCTCGTCCACGTTGCGGATCGCAATGGAGAAGGTGCTCTGCGCCGTCGAGCCGTCCTGTGACGTGGCGCGGATGTCAAGCGTGCGGGGCGTGCCCGCCTCGAAGTCGATATCCGCACCGGCTGCGACCGTGACCACGCCCGTGGTCGGATTGACCGCAAAGAGGCTCGCACCCGTGCCGCCGACGATCGAATAGGTGACGGTGCTGGTCGTGGCATCCGCATCCGCGGCGGAGACGGTCAGGCCGACCGGCGTGCCTTCGAAGGCGCCTTCCACCACGCTGTTGCCGGCCGCATTCGTGTCGACCGGAGCCGAGACGTCGAACTCGTCCACATCCGTCACATTGACCGTGACGTTGCGCGTGACATCGGTTGGCCCGTCCTGCAGGCGCAGCGACAGGTTGATCGATGCACCCGCCTCGCGGTCGATGGTCTGGCCGGCCTTGAGAT
>JBIPLL010000633.1:0-5482 GCA_044368425.1 Beijerinckiaceae bacterium | reverse complement strand
TGAAGCTAAAAAAGGAAAAGAAACAAAATATTTAAAATATTATAGTACAGATAAAGAAGAAATTTCTAGAGTTTTAAATATTCCTATAACGGTAATAGATCCATTTCAAACCATTGGCGGTACTCTTGGAGTAGCAGGAAGTCTTTCTGCAATAAATCCAGTTTTAAATTTAGATATGATAGCTGCCTTATCGGTTCCTATTGAAGTTTATAATAGAAACATTTGATTAAGGACATAAAGCAGATGCAGGTGATGATGTTGTTCCTGTTTCTGGATTGAAAAGTCCAGTTGGTGGAATATATCTTCCAGATATTCCAATAGTTCCGCTAAATTTAGGAGGGGGTATTAAGGTTCCATCTGGAGTTCTAGTAATGGGTACAGAAATATAATTTGTTCCATTAAATGGATCTAATGCAGGTACTCCATAAAATTCATTTCTATTCTTTGTATACAAACCGCCACCACCACAACCACCTCTTTTTGATTTAGGACCGGGTGCGGGAGCATCTCCATTAACAGGTGCAGGTGTTGGAATAGGGCTTCCCGCCATCCTTTCTTGTCCCCAAGCCTTTCTGTTGTTCCAATAACTTGCTTTAGGACTTGTAACACTGTGACTATGATCATGACCTGCAAGGGTGTGATTGTGTGTAAAATTCCAAACACCCCCCAATGCAGGAGGAACACAAACAACAGGAGCAGGACCCCAAGCAGTGAATGCTACTCCCAAAGCAAATCCTGTTGGTATGGGTTCTATAATAGCAGAAGTTTTTATAACATCATAAACTTCCATGACCAAACTAACAAGTCCTGTTATAGAACCAGCATATCCATTCATTAAATATCTAAAAGCCACATCCTTTGCCAAGTTTCCAGCGGCAACTGCTTGTGCAGCACCCAACCAATTAGCCCCTTCTGTTTTAAATTTAGAAGATGCAGATGCACTAGATTCTGTTCTCATACTGGGAACTATCAAGTAAGGCGTAGAAATAGCACCATCTGTGGTTAAATGACCTTTAAAAGCTGCATCACCTCTTACATTAAAAGAACCATGAACCATTGTATGAGTAGATTGAATTGCTAATCCAGTATCTCCGCTTGTGTCGTTTGCATCTAGAATAATATTTTTCCCTTTAATAGTTGTTACATTATCTGATCCTAAAACAGCTTCCCCCTCTGTTGCATTTAAAATAATATCTCCTGCTACAGTATGAAATCTACCTGATGTTTGTATGTTGACTCCTGGACTTCCTGCATTAATCGTAAAATTATTTGCAACTTCATACATCACACTTCCGTGCGTTCTTTGTGGTGGACAGTATATAACTTTAGGAGCACTTCCTTTACTTCTCATTGCTAAATCTGCACCTTTTCCGTTTTCGCCGGGTGTAAAGTAAAAACCAAAAATATGATTTCCTTTTTTCTTATATGCAGGAACAGAATTTTTCTTTAAACCTGTTTTATATAACAAATCAGATTTTTTAACAACAACTTCTGCCCCCCCTGTTCCTAATGCTTTAGATTGTTTATTAATTTCTTCTTCGTTTTGTTTTATTGCTGTTGCAGTTGCTTTATCTGCAGCTTTAATGGCATTTACAGGAGATTCTACCATTCCACCTTTACAAGCAGGACTTCCACATCCTTGATTACCAGTTAGTGATATATTTCTAGTAACACTTAATATAGGAGAAACTAAAGTTCTTGCTAAAAACTGAACTATATCTAAAGGAAAGCAAAAATAAGGAGGTAAATTTCTTCTTATATAATCAAAAAAGCCATCAACTATAGAACTTTTATTATCAACCAAATGTGTTACATTACAAACAGGGCATGTTACCATATTTCCTTTTGTATCTAAAGCTTTTAATCTTTCTTCTTGTATCTTGGCTGCTATTTTTTGTTGGTTTTCTGCTGCTTCTAATTCTTTTTTTGTTTGCGTTCCATCTTGTACTTGCTTTGTATCTTTGTTTATTATTCTTCTTTTACCTGCAACTACTTTTTGTTCATCTCCTTTTACACTAACATTCATATGTCTAGGAGTTGTTAAAGTGAGATTATCTCCTGCTTGTAATAATACAGAACCTCCTGCAGACATTCTTAATTTAGATTGGGCTTTTTCGTTATTGGAAAGCTCTATATATGATTCGTCTCTTACTACTCTAGATCTTCCGGTTATAAATCTATATATATTGAAAAATAAACCACCTGCTTTAGTAGATTGTCCATGAGTTTCTTTCTCTGTTGTATTATTTAAAATTGGATTTGTGTTACTCTTACTCATTATATTTTATTTATTTTATTATGTTGTAGGCTCAATAGCAGATGCGAAATAAACTGGTTTTTGTATATCTCCTCCATAAAAAAACACCCAAACTTTTGCACCAGCATTTGGAACTGATAGTGTTCCATTGGGAGAACCAGAAGCAGATGTTAAAGCATTTGGAGTAAATCCTATATTTTCATTTCTTGCATCTAATTGGGGATCTATGAAATTGTCTTGTACATAGTCTCCAGATTCTTGTGCAGAAGCAATCATATTTTCTCCTAAAATTTGCCTTTCATTTTCATTTAAAAAATTACCAGTTATTGCTCTTCTAAGAGGACCATATCCTGCAGCTATTCCCAAAAATCCATTTCCAGATCTATCGGATATTACATTTCTACCACCATTAACACCAAATTGATCATCTCCGAAATAAAGTGCTTCTGCATAATTAATAAAAGTTTTAGTAGCAATATTAGGATCTCTCCAATTACCGCTAGAAAAATTAGCTCCTACTCGATTTCCATAAAGATTGAATTGTTTACTACCCATTTGATACAAACCAAAAGAAGTTAATGGTCCGCTACTACCTCCATTTATATCAGAAGCCCTTCCAGAATTAAAGGAACTTTCTACAGAAGCTAATCTTGTAAAAAAATGTGCCCATTCTTCTCTAGAACCACTTACTATCCCATATCTAGAACCATCCGAAGGAGGCACATTCATCTTATCTACATCAAATTTTGTACCTTTTAAAGAACTCAACACTCTTTCATATTGAGTTTTAAAAGCATCACTCATATTAGAAGTATCTATCCTAGAATAAACAGAATTTATAGACTCTCCGTTTGAACTTGAAGTTAAAGGAGCCGTTACATCACCACCATCATAATCTTCAAACATTGGCAATTCTTCTGGTGGAGCGGTTGTAGGAGTGTTTTCATTTTCTAGCCCTCCTCCAATAGGTGGCAGTGGTTCGTCTTCTGATGGTAAATCTGGCTCAACACTTTCACCATTTTGTGAACCTGGAAATGGAGCAAGGGGAACTGATGGATTTAATCCACCAGTTCCCGTAGGAAGGCTTTCAAGAAAAGTATATCCATCATTATTAACACCTAATCTTCTGGATATAGTATTTGCAGTCATGCCTGTAGATCCACCAAATATAGGAGCAGCAGCTTCTGCCCAAGGTAAAAGTTGTTTTAATTTTGTAACTATTTTATCACCCAGATCCAGAGGACTTCTAATTGCAAAATCTTCTAATCTGTTATTCCAATCTGAAAATAATGTATTACTTAAATGTGGAATAAAAACCTGAACTCTTTTTCTTTCTTCAGGATCTTCGTTATTTATAACTATTCCCAAATAATTTCCGTATATTGGTTCCATTTTACTGAGTTATTGCCTGTCCAGCAGCTTTAAGATAGTCTCCAGAAGCTTTTAAATCATCACTTACATTTCCTATAGTATTATTTATTACTCCATTAAAATCTGCTGCTGCGGCTCCTGTCCAGTTGAATATGTTTAAATTAACATCATATATCGGACCACCCAAATTGTTTGGTATAACGTAAGGATAAACCGTAAGTCCTGCTATACTAACACCTGTTTCACCCGTTCTATACCAATCACTTCTATTACCAACAGTTCCAACAGAAGCTAGTATAGGTTGTAAAGGCCCAAGTTGAGCACCAAGTCCAAATCTTTGAATAATTGTGTTAGCTATTTGAAGACCTTCATTATTTGCTACACTTCCAAATCCTACGTTTTGAACCAACTTTCCTAAATATGCTTGTGGAAAATTTTGTATGTTGCTTATAAAATTATAAACTTGATTTGCTTGTTCTGGGAAAAGAGCAGCCAAACCACCAAGAGGATTGTATGCAAAGTTTACACCGAAAGATGCAAAGTTTACTACTGTTTGTATAGAATTTAAAACATTAAATAAGTTGTCTGATCCATTAAAAAGTTGAGCAAAAAAACCTATATCATCTAATACGGTTTGTACTGTACTCAAAACTAAACATATTAAATCTAAAGGTATTATTTGTTCGATAACACTTACAATATATTGTTGAACCATTCTTGCTATATTATTAATCCATATGAATACTTGATTTATAAGTTGTGTCATTCCTTGGTATATTTCTACTATAGCCTGATAAAAAGCCGTAACAGCACCCGTTACAAACCACATAGCTTGTGTAATACCTCCAAATGCATCAGACGGAAGTGAAAGATACGACCTAGTTCTAATAAAATTGCAAAAATTTTCAATTTCATTCACCATATTTGGATGAATACTGTTTAAAAGATCAGCCCCAAAGCATGGAGCATTGACACCTGGACCCGTCACCACATTCAAATCATTATGTGCAGTCAATCTGCTAAAATCTCCTTGCGATCCAACATTTTCAAGTTCGTTTTTTTGACCTGCTGGAGTATTTTTTAATGCATTTTGTAGTTTGTTTTCTTTTATATACTTGTCTACAAACCAATCGTATAAATCTGGAGTGATTGTAACGCCATCAGAACCAGATATTGCAAAATTATTGTTGATTGCATCATATCCATAGTTTAAAATATATAAAAGTGCAGCATATAAATTTTCATTTGGCATACAGATGTTGTGTATTTTTTCCAAAATACCTCCGCGAGCAGCACTTAACCCAGTTCCTCTTTCTAATTCTACTATTATTAATGCACTTGTGAATGTTTTTGTCGTTGAAGTTGCCATATAAAAGTGTTATTATAATAACTTATGCTTAAAAACGTTTTTTTCACCCCTATTGGCATATCTGGAGCAGCTTTAGTGGGCAAAGATACCCTTTGTAATGAAGTTATATCAATTTTTGAAAAAAAATTTGATATAAAATCCAAAAGACACTCTATAGCAGGTGATTTTATTAAAAAAGATCTTAAAAACATGATTTTAAAGAATTTAAAATTAAAAATAGATCCAAATTCACCAAAGGAAAAGGAAATAATGAGACCTTTGATGGTAGAATATGGAAGATATATGAGAAAAAAGACTAAAGGTAGATATTTTATAGAAAAATTAAATGAAAATAAACAATTTGGTAAAGGTTATGTTCCAATTATCACTGATATAAGATATACTGAATATCCAAAAGATGAATTATACTGGTTGAAAAGAGAAAAAAATGGAATTTTAATCTTTTTAGAAAGAAAAGGCATCAAAGATGCCAATGAATTTGAGAA
>JBIPLL010000593.1:0-5499 GCA_044368425.1 Beijerinckiaceae bacterium | reverse complement strand
CGACGTCGTCATCTCCACGCCGAAGGCGAATGGTGCCTTCACATCGATCAAGGCCGTCACGGCTGTGGGCGACCTCGACGGCGACGGTGCCGAAGAGTTCGTGATCCGAGGGAGCGACGAGTCGAAGGCGTATGTGGTGTGGGGCGATCCGAAGTGGGTGATCGCGTCGACAAGGGAGGTCATTCGTACGGTGACGTTCGACGAAACGTCTCCGGCATTTACCACCGCAGCACTCCCGGGCATTACCGCTCCGAACCTGTGGACGACCACGTCGGCGAGAAAGGATGGCAGTTCCGGTCAGAGCCTCGCGTTCAACGCCCTCCCTGCCGGCGCCAGCAAGCGGACATACGAGCAACTCGACGACCAGAAAAAATTCATCCGCGTCGCCGGGACCGCTCGGCTCGCGCTCGACCTTCGTTCGGTGGCGGTCGGCGTGCCGCTCGCGATCACACTGCGATCGTGGCTCCAGACCGAGAACAGCGTCCGCCCAAGCGCTACCTACGACGAGGCCCGCATCCGGATCAGCCTTGATCAGGGCTCAAGCTGGGTCACACTCGCAGAAAACGGTACTAACCCTCAGGGCATCGCGCTGCGCGACCTTGCCGACTGGGAAGCGATATCGCTCGATGTCGCCAGCTACGCGGGCCACGAGGTGATCCTCTCCTTCGAGTTTGATTCGATTGACGGCCAGTCGAACGCGTACGAAGGCTGGTACGTCGATTCGGTGCAGGTCGTTTCGCTCGGTGCGGTGAAGTATGAGCTTCCCGCCAGTGGGGGCGTGGCGGCGCGGGTGAGGGAGTTGTCCTACGCGGGCGAGTCGATCCTCGGCGTCGGAGCCGTCGGCAACGTTGTTTCCGGCAGGCCGACCCTGGCGCTCGTGACCGCTCCGACGACCGAGGGAGGTTCCTCCGCGCAGAACGGCTCCATCAGGCTTCTGCCTGGCGTTGCCCCCGGGGATCTTGCGAGCCGGAGCACGCTTGGCACGAACGCCATCGCGTTGACAACTCCAGCAGCCTCCCTGCGCTCTTCCCAGACCTCCGCCGTCAACGTCTTCAACGTCGGCGACGTGCTTGGCAAGGATCTCTCCGACGGCAGCGACGGCAAGGCCGACTTCCTGGTCTCCTCGGCCACAACATCCTGGTTCGTTTCCGGAGACAAGGCGGTGGCCGGCGCCGCCCTCGACGGCACCGGCGTGGCGGTCAGCCTGCCAATCGGTAACCTGCGGCCCGCCGGCGACCTCAACGGCGACAACTTCAGCGACTACATCTCGGTGGGCGACGAGGATTCGACCACGATCGCGGGCGGTGCGCTGCGGCATTCCGTGGTGAACGTCTACACGAGCAGCAGCAAGTTCCCGTTCCCGGAAGAGCCGTCGCCACTCGGACCGAACGCTCTCAAGGCCCTGCAAGCCCCGCACGCGATCATCGAGACCGGGCGACCGCTGTACGTCGACGGGACGACATCAACGCCTTTGACCGTCGCAGCCGTGCAGAATTCCACCGGCGACGGTAGGGCCGATCTCGTCATCGCCGACTCGAGCCTGGGGCGGAGCGTCTATCTGATCGCGGGTCGTCAATGGAGCCAACGGGAGATCCCCGGCGGCGTGCGGTCAGAGGGCACCGATCTCTTCCAGATCGAGCCGGCAACGCCGGCGATCGCGAAGGTGTCGGCGACGGTCGGCGTGCCTGTCGTTATTGATGCGTTCCTGGGCGACGGGTCTCGCTCGGGTGCGGCGCAGACCACGGTCGCCGGTGCACTCGTCGGAGACATCAAGGACGCCAGACTCGACTCGTTGCGGTCCGTGGGCGATCTCAACGCCGACGGCAAGCCCGACTTCTACGCCCAATCGGCGAATGTTGGCTACCTCTTCTTCGGCCCGCTCGCGCTTTCCGGCTCGACGCCCGCCGCTGACATGGCCGACGTTCTCCTCACGCTCTCCGGCACCAATGGCCTTGGCCGGTTGGCCGAGGGCGCGGGGGACCTCGACGGCGATGGCTTCGCGGACCTCGTCTTCACAAAGTTCGACGCCACAAGTGGAAAGACCGCCGTCACGATCGTGGCGGGCGGCGGGCTGTTCCCAAGGATGATCGATCAGACGTCGATCCAGGGTACAAGCCCGCTCATGGCGAGGCGAATGTCATCACAGGAGTTGGGTGGCGAACTCTCGGCCGCACTGGTCGAGTGGGACGGTAGCCAAGTCGCGGGCACAAGCCGGGTTGAAGTTCTCGTTTCCGGGACGTTGCAATCGTCCGTCGTGCAACGGGCATATCGTGGGTCCCGGCTCAACGGTAGCGAGACGGCGATTTCTCTGGCGCCAAAATCATTCGCCTTTAATGGACAGACCAGCCAGATTGTGATCCCCGCCACTGCGAACCTGAATCTCAGCGAGTCTTTCACGCTCGAGGCGTGGATACGGCCGGCTGCGAACGGGAAAACTGAGCGTGTTTTCAATAAAGACCTGAGCTACGACCTGTCTCGGAACGACACAGGGGAGCTTCGGTTTTCCTTGAATGACAACGGTTCATCGTCGACGTGGAAGGTGTCGGGACAGGCCACCGGACTTTTCGCCAAGGCTGGCGAGTGGTCTCACGTAGCGCTTGTCAAATCGGGGACGACGGTGACCGTATACCTCAACGGCCAGCCAAGCCTACAGCCGTTTACCTCGGCACCCGCCTCGATGACGGGCAACGGCAATGTCCTTTCGATCGGCATCAGCAAGTCAGCCGCCCTAGCACAACAAGCTCCGTTTACGGGCTACATCGACGATGCCCGCATCTGGAACGTCGCAAGGTCGCAGGCAGACCTCCTGGCGACAATGTATGGAGTCAGTCCGCGCACGCCCGGGCTTTTGGCGGCCTACCGCGCAGCCGATGCCACGCCGGCCGTCGGCCAGCCGACGTCCGTGCCCAACGCCGTCCCCGGTTCGACCGTCGGCGCCGGGTCACTCGTGGTCGCGGGCGCGACGGTGACTCCAGTCGAGTCCGTAACCGCATCGGCCGCAGACTTCCGGCCGATCTGGGACTCCGCCCGCACGAGCCAATCCACGCAACTCACCGGCTTTGGTGAAGACGCAGCAACGTGGAGCGGAACCACTCGCACCTCGGCCACAGACTGGAATGGCACGATCACGCAAACGCAACTCCCGACGGCTGTCTCGACTGGGTTAGGTATCCGCAACGACAAGAAGAGCGTCCTTCTGACCAACGGTGGTTTTCAGCACACCCGCGTCGAGACGACGAAGAAATTCCAAGTTACCAGCGGCGTGACGGCGACGTTTGATCTGGCGTTCGACGCCGTGTCCGGCAGTACCCTCGGCGACACCTTCGATTTCACGCTTACCGGCGACACCGGAGCCTCGGTTCGAATCCACATTCGCCCCTTCGCGGACGCACCGAACGGCTGGCTAGATACGACGAACTCGCAGATCTCGGTGTATGCTGGCGGTACCCGGCTGCTCAACAAGAACCTGACAACGCACCTCAGGGATCTCACAAAACGGCGGATCAGCATTCGGATCGACGAAGGCGGCGGTCTGGCCGTCTCGATCGCGGATAACTCCGGCGCAACGACGCCGAGAGCCACGCAAGTCGAGACCGTATCTCTGGGCTCGATGGCGACGCTGTTCCAGGGCTCGCCAGTGAAGGTCGGCTTCGACGGCCAGACTGGGGGCTATCGGGCGTCGATCGCCGTCTCGAACCTCAAGGTCGAGACGCCGGTCACGCGGGCGGTGGCCGGCACATCGATCGGCGACCTGAACGGTGACGGAACTGACGATATCGCGTTGCTGCAGGGAGGAGTCGTAAGCATCGCACCGGGAGGCCTGCCGGTAGGCGAGCGAACGGCAACCCTAATCGCCGGTCTGGTCAACGTTGCCTCGATTCTGCCGCTCGGTGATCTTGATGCCGACGGGTACGACGACGTGGCATTCATTCTGAGCGAAGGGGGTGCAACGACCGCGCGGATCATGCGGGGCGGAAGCACGATTTCCACGCTCGACAAACTCACGGACATCGTCTTGGCGGGCGGCTCCGACATCCGGATGGCTTCGGGTGACCTCGACGCCGACGGGCTTCGCGACCTCGCGATTCTCGAGACGCGGTCCGTAGCCGGGGTGGCCGTGGCCAGCCGCTTGCTCACAATCTCCAACATCGTCGGCTACGCGCGTGATCAGGCGGCCGGCAAGATCTCGCAGATCGATAGCACGGCGTCCACCGGCGTATTCACGAGCCTTTCGATCGCCGACACCGATGGCGACGGGCTGGACGACCTGATCTTGGGCTCGTCAACGGCCGACGTGGTGACGACGTCGCTTCAGACCCAGGCCGGTCGCATCCTCGTCGTGCCAGGCGGCCGGGTCATGTCGTCCCGCTTAGACGCCGCCGCCGCCGCCCGGGCGCAGGTGCTCTCGAACGGCTCCAGCATCAACGGCCGCAGCTACCTGACCGACGTGTTCGGTTTGGCGGGGAGCAACACGGTCGATGTGAAGGCGACGGAGACCACGGCCGCATCCACCAGCATCGTCGGCGAAAAGTGGTATCGCTTCACCACGCTCGGCGACGGCACGCCGGGCAAGACTATCACGGTCGCAGAGGGCGCACCTGAGGCCGCGGTCTCGCTGCGGCCGGAGGCGAGCAGCAGCGGCACAGCGGCCACCCTTCCCGTGGGTGGCACCGCGGCAGACGTCGGGGTTGTCGAGTTCGATCTGTCGCAGGTTCTTCGCAACCGACAGAGCCTCGACAACTTCGTCGACGCTGCGCGGCTGTCGTTGCAGTACGTCTCTGCAAACACCGCATTCCCGACGTCGTTCAACCTCGACCATCGTGTCGCTGCCGGCGACGTGCTGTTTACCGCGGCAACGGACAACGCGGTTGAACGGCTGTGGCGGACCGACGGCACGGTCGCTGGCACCCAGCCGATCACGGCCGACATCGCTCTCGGGGGCTTTTTCAGTCCCCGCTCGCTCGTCTGGGACAGCGCCTCGCTGTCGCTCTACTTCCTGGCGAAGACCGCCGTCAACGATCCCGCCTGGCAGGCCTTCCGCGTGTCGTTCGGCACGTCGCCGGCGGGGAAGGTCGAGTTGCTTTCGACCGGAGCGGCCGGCGGGCTCCGCGAGTTTGACGAGATCGTGGCGATGACCACAGGAACCCCGGGCAGCAGTCAGGCCGTCACGCGGATCGCCTTCACACGGATAACTGGTCCTAAGACTGCCGAAATCTGGACGATGGGTTCGTCGTCGGCGATCCCCACAAAGCTGCCGTATCGGCTCAACTCCAACGAGTTCATCTCGACAGAGCCACGGTCCACGGCCGCTTCCGAGCCGAATCTTCGTCTTGTGGCCGTGAATGGTGCCCCGCGGCTGTTTGCCCGTGGCAGTCAGCCCAACCTTACGGCTGTCAACGTGTGGGCGTACGACTTCCAACCCAACGCGAACGCCGTCGAGCGTAATGGGAACAGCAGCGCCAATGCCCTCAACCTGACCCCGACCGCCGGCGGCTTGTA
>JBIPLL010000212.1:0-5504 GCA_044368425.1 Beijerinckiaceae bacterium | reverse complement strand
ATAGGCGTCCAGCATGGAGGGCTCCGGCAGGTTCGGGTGACGGGTGCGGCCTCGGCGAAAGAGGGGAGGCGGTTCACGCCTCCCCTTTCCGAATCAGCCGACCTGCACGTTCTGGATGCGGGTGACGAGGTCCTGGAGTTCCGGCGTATTCGCGAAGCGCGTGAAGACCGGCTTCATGGCGTCGATGAACGGCTTCTTCTCGACGGTGTTGATCTGGGCGCCGCGGGCCTCGACCGCCTTGCGGGCGGTCTCCTCGCGGGCTTCCCACAGCTTGCGCATGTGCGGGACCGATTCCTTGGCCGCGGCGCGCACGATGTCGCGGTCGCCCGCCGAAAGAGCATCCCAGCGGCGCTTCGCCATCACGAAGACCTCGGGCGACATGGAGTGCTCGGTCAGCGAATAGAACTTCGAGACCTCGAAATGGCGCGTGGACTCGTAGGACGGCCAGTTGTTCTCGGCCCCGTCGATGACGCCGGTCTGTAGCGCGGAGAACACCTCGCCGAAGGGCATCGGCGTCGGGTTGGCGCCAAGGGCCTGCACGAGCGACACGAACAGGTCTGACTGCTGCACGCGGATCTTGAGGCCGGCCATGTCAGCGGGCGTCTTGATCGGGCGCTTGCCGTTATAGAACGAGCGCGCCCCGGAATCGTAGTAGCAGAGGCCGACCATG
The DNA here is from genome assembly GCA_044368425.1 of Beijerinckiaceae bacterium. Classification (GTDB taxonomy): domain Bacteria; phylum Pseudomonadota; class Alphaproteobacteria; order Rhizobiales; family Beijerinckiaceae; genus JBIPLL01. Next base: position 4,834 of record JBIPLL010000212.1, on the reverse strand, counting down.
CCATGCGGCTCGAGCGAATCAAGGATCGACTGGCCGATGGCCCCGTCCATGACGGCGCGCATATGCGCAACCGAGCGGAACACGAAGGGAAGGCCCGGCACGGCCGTCATGGGCACCAGGTTGTTCAGCGGCGCCATGTTGATGCGGTTCATGTCGATGACGCCCATCCGGGTCTGCGTCAGCGTGTCCGCTTCCTGACCGAGCTGGCTCGAATGGAACACCTGCAGCTTCAGGCGCCCACCCGTGCGCTCCTCGACGAGCTTGCCAAAGAACTTCACGGCCTCGACGGTCGGATAGCCGTCGGGATGGGTATCGGCCGAGCGCAGCGTGATCGTCTGCGCGAAGGCGCTGTTGGCGCCCAGGCCCGAGATGACGGCCGGGGCGGCGAGTGCAGCCTTGACGAAGCTGCGGCGGCTGGTGGTGAAACTGGTCATGTTTTCCTCCGGTTGAAACAGGAATGCAGGCTTTCTGCCTGTCTTGAGCGGTTGCAGGGCGGGACAGCGGACCCGCCCGGTCGATCAGAGCCGGTAGGCCTCCCGTGCGAGGGAGCCTGCCAGCGCGGTCGCGAGGTCGCGTGCTTCGTCCATGTCGAGCCGATGCTCGGCCACGAGACGGGCGAGGAAGGCACAATCGACGCGCCGCGCCATGTCATGCCGCGCCGGGATCGACAGGAAGGCACGCGTATCGTCGTTAAAGCCGACCGTGTTGTAGAAGCCCGCCGTCTCGGTCGTGAGTTCCCGGTATCGGCGCATGCCCTCCGGCGCGTCGAAGAACCACCAGGCCGGGCCGAGCTTCAGGGCCGGATAGACGCCGGCCAGCGGCGCGAGCTCGCGCGAATAGGCGGTCTCGTCGAGCGTGAACACGATGATCGTCAGGTCGCGCTCATGGCCGACAGCGTCGAGAAGAGGCTTCAGCGCCCCGACATAATCGGTTGCCGTCGGAATGTCGGCACCCTTGTCGCGTCCGAACCGGTCGAACAGGGCCCGGCTGTGATTGCGCCACGATCCCGGATGGATCTGCATGACGAGCCCGTCCTCGCGGCTCATGCGCGCCATTTCGGTCAGCATCTGGGCGCGGAAGAGCTCGCGCTCGGACGAATCTGCCCCCCCGGCCAGTACCTTGTCGAACAAAGCCGCCGCCGCGACTGGCTCGAGAGCGGCCGTGCGGGCGGTCGGATGGCCGTGGTCCGTTGCGGTGGCGCCCTTGCTCTTGAAGAAGGCGCGGCGCGTGCGATGTGCCGCCAGATAGCCGCTCCACCGGCTCGTATCCTCGCCTGTCAGCGAACCGAAGCGCGCGATATTGTCATCGAACCCTTCGAAATCAGGGTCGACAACCGCGTCGGGACGATAGGTCGGCACCACCCGGCCCGTCCAGCCGGAGGCGCGGACCATGTCGTGATGCTGCAGGTCGTCGAGCGCGCTGTCGGTCGTGGCGATCACTTCGATCCCGAAACGGTCATAGAGCGCGCGCGGACGCATGTCCGGCGCCGTCAGCCGCCCGTCGATGGCGTCATAGATCGCATCGGCATTGGCCGCGCACAGTCGCTCCGTGATGCCGAACACCTGTTCCAGCGCATGCTCGAACCAGATCCGGCTCGGCGTTCCGGCAAAAAGATGGAAATGCCGGGCAAACAGCCGCCAGATCGCCCGCGGGTCCTGCTCGACCGGCGTTCCGTCCCGGCTCGGCACGCCGAGCGCCTCAAGCGGCACGCCCTGCGAATGCAGCATCCGGAACACGTAATGATCGGGGATGACGAACAATGCGGCCGGATCGGGAAAAGCCTCGTCGAGCCCATACCAGCGCGGATCGGTATGGCCATGCGGCGAGACGATCGGCAGGTTCGCGACCCCGTCGAACAGCTCGCGGCAGACAGCCCGCGTCGTCGGGTCGGCCGGAAACAGACGGTCGGGATGCAGGCCCAAGCAGGATCTCCTGGCAGGTCGCTGAATGCGGAGAAAGCCGCTTCCTCCGCCTTGTCCCACTCATATACTAGTATATAAGAGAAGTGCAACCAGCCTTGTCAGGGCTCGGGTGGAACTTTCGGACGGGACTTCGGCCGATGCCTTCAGATCCGATTTTTCCCGAGAAGGCGCCCGACGCCCCGGCGGCCCGGCAACAGCCTGCGCCGCCGCACGCCGCCTCCCGGTCGTTGCAAAAGGCCCCAGTGCTGCATGCGCCCGTGAAGGTGCAGACCGAACCGCAGCCTCCGCCCCCCCGGCAGACGCATGCGACGCGGATCGGGGGCTGGCTGCGTGACGAGATCCTGACCATGCACCTCCTGCCGCGCATGCCGCTGGTGGAGAAGGAGCTGACGGAGCGTTTCGGCGTGAGTCGAACGCCGGTGCGCGAGGCCCTGATCAGGTTGGCGGAAGAGGGACTGGTGCTGATCTATCCGCAATCGGGGACCTTCGTCGCGCCGATTCCGCTCGCTTCCGTGCGCGAGGCCGTGGTGGTGCGTCAGGCGCTTGAACTGGCGGCACTCGACCTCGTGACAGCACGCCTCGCGCAGGCAGGCCCCGATCTTCTCGACAGCCTCGACGCCATTGTCGCGCGGCAGAAGCTCATGGCGCAGACGGGCGACCGCGACGGCTTCCATGTCGCCGACGAAGCCTTCCACCGCGCCATTGCAGGTCTTGCGGGCTATCCGGGCCTGTGGAGCGTGGCCCAGTCGGCCAAGATGCAGGTCGACCGCTGCCGGCGCCTGACATTGCCCGTACCCGGCCGCATGGCGCAGGTCATCGGCGAGCACGAGGATATTCTCGCCCGCCTCCGGGCCGGGGACGAGGCCGGAGCGCGCGCCGCCATGGTCGCCCACCTGACCATCGTCCTGCCTGACCTGACCGAGCTTCAGGCGCGGCACCCCGATTACTTCGTCTGATCAGCCGCCGAACAGATCCCGCATCGGCAGGAGCCCCTGTCGCGTCACGATCTCCGGGATGCGCTCCCGCAGCGCGAAGAAACCGCGCGTGGCATGCGGCCAGACAGCATCGTCCCAGCCCCGGCGCAGCCATGCCAGCCTGATCCCGGCGCCATCGAGATCCGTTCGGGCGGCCGACAGCGCCGCGTCGCTCGGACCGATTGCCGGTCGGGCTGTGATGATCTGCGAAAGGCCCTGCGCCCGCATCGCCGCCATGATCGGCTCACCCGCAAGCCCCGGCACCGATACCGGCGGTGCACCGGTGAGCGACATCGCCCGCTCCGCCGCATCGCGCACCGCCCCGCGTGCAAAAGCCAGCACCTGCGACGCGACCGGCAAGGGCGAGCGGCGCGCCTCCGCCTCGCCATGCAGGACGAGCGCGATGCGGCGCGGATCGACATGCCACTCGCGCAACAGGCTTTCCGGCTCGCAATCCTCGGGCGTGATGAGCAGCGCCAGCGCTCCCTCGCCTGGCACGGGATCGGCGGGCGGCAGGGGCCTCGCCCCGCCCAGAGGAGGCTCGGTCAGGGCCACTGCCTCGCGCGCCAGTCCGGCAGGGGCAAATCGGCCCTCGCTATAGGTCGCGATATTGTCTGTGCGCGCCAGATAGGTCTTGCCGGGCGTGTGCAGCCCCGCCACCCAGCGCCACGACAGCGTGTTCGAGGCGGGGTCCCCGTCGATGAAATGCCGCAGCGTGAAGTCGGCCCCCAGCTCCCAGGGCAGGCGCAGGGTGAAGATCCAGATCGAGGCGAACCACATCCGCGCATGATTGTGCAGATAGCCCGTCTCGACGAGCTCGCGCGCCCAGTCGTCGAAGCCCTCGATCCCCGTTTCCCCTGTCACGGCCCGCTCGACGGCGCCAGACAGCGCCGGATCGGCGCTGCAGGCCGCAAGTGCCGCATCGCGACCGGCGATATAGCGGGCCCAGATCTGCGGCCGCGTTTCCAGATGGCCTTTGAAATAGCCGCGCCAGCAGACTTCCGACACGAACTTGTCAGCGCTCGCCAGCGCATGGCGCGCCAGCACGCCCTGCAGCACCTCGGTTTCGGTAACGAGCCGATGGCGCAGGAAGGGCGACATCAGCGAGACATTGGCGCGCGGGCCCGGCCCCGTATCAATGTTGCGCGTCGCACCATAGGCACGCCCCGCGCGTGGCAGGAATGCCGCCAACCGCGCGCAACCTGCCGCCCGCGTCGGATCGAACAGCGAGGACGTCACCACAGGCGCCTCAGGCGCCCTGAACCTCGATGCGCACATCGACATTGCCGCGCGTGGCATGGGAATAGGGGCAGATCTTCTCGTGCGCCTCGTTCACCAGCATTTCGAGCGTCGCCTGGGCAAGGCTCGGGTCGATCACGGTCAGCACGACGGACAGGCCGAAGCCGCCCCCATCGCGCGGGCCGATCGAGACCGCGCAGGTCACCTGCGCTCGCGTCGCATCGATCTTCTGCTGGCGCCCGACGAAATCGACAGCGCCTCCGAAACAGGCCGCGTAGCCTGCGGCGAACAGGTGCTCGGGGGTCGTGGTGCCGGCTTTGCCCGGGCCACCCATCTCCTTCGGAACCGACAGATCCACCCTGACCGAACTGTCGGCTGCGGCACTGTGCCCGTTGCGGCCGCCCGTCGCGGTGGCACTGGCGGTAAAGAGCGGCTTGATCACGTCCATGGCGCAAACTCCGGTCGGTTCGGGTCAGGCGACCCGCTGCGTTTGATGGATGACGGCGGTGAAGCCCTCGAACTCCGGCGGCCCGAGATAGAGATCGCGGTTCTGGCCGGCACCGCGATGCGAATCCCGGAACTGTTCGGAACGCGTCCAGGCGCGGAAATGATCCTCGCTCTCCCAGACCGAATGGGACGCATAGAGGACATGATCCTTACGCACCGGCCCCTTGAGCAGATGGAAGGACACGAAACCCT
>JBIPLL010000727.1:0-5504 GCA_044368425.1 Beijerinckiaceae bacterium | reverse complement strand
CTGCTGAACATACAGTGAGTTCACCATTGATTGGCTCACTAGCAAGACGGCAACCCGACATTCGACTAGGCGCTTGCGGATCTCCTCGTTCCAGTTCACACCTGCTCTGATCTTCTTGTCACTAAAATAGTCAGGTCCAAGAGACTTGAGATAGCCATCTAGTCTCTGAATCACATTCCCATCATCAGCATGACTGTAGCAGACGAAAACTCCTCCCTTCCGTTTAGTAGGTCGACTTGATAGGAATTGCTGAGCTTGCTCTGCAACGTCCTTGCTACATATCTCATCGATGCGCTTATTTAGTTCCCCAAGGTCATCCCTGGTAGGGCGCGCTAATCCATATGCACTAATTATATCCCGTACATACTGGATGTCCACACCGTACTTGTGTTCGCTCGAAAGCCATCCAAGGCGAGCTTGCAGGAAGTCGACAAGTTCCTTGCTGGTATCCAGCTTATGAGCTGCATAGGCGCGGAGCACCTCAAGCATTGCCTGGTGTTCTGCGTGGATCTTGCCAAGCCCTAGGCGGAGCTTGCGCAGGGTAGTGCCACTGGCTGAGTCGATGTCAACAAACCACACTCCAACAAGCCGATCGTGACAATTAAAAGTGGTGTAGCTTACTCTGGTATTGTTTACTCTTCCAGCATCAATGACGACTGACTTGTCTGATAGCTGTTGGATTTCGTCACCTTTGTACAGCACGAAAACAGCAGGCTCTCCTGCACTAACAACACGTGCATTAACGGGTATGCCGATCTGAGTGGATCCATTCAGATATAGGCGCGCTAAAGGGGTTCCAGCCAATACAAGCGGTGCAGGAATTACCCCTCGAACTCTCCCCTCTTTGTCTTTATCGAATCCGAGGAAGCTGGGACATGCGACTGCGATATTGGTTGGCAGGCTTAAGAAATCTTTCAGCAATAAGAGGCAGTCAGTGCCGTCAATGCCGTCCTTCCGTTCAAGTTTGGCAGAAATTCCTATCTCAACTCGCTCCACCACCCCCCTTTTTGTGTCGTGATAAAGAGCCCGTAATCCACCTTGCGGTGGTCGTAATGCCCATATTCGTCTCTTTTCTAAGCCAGGGAAAGTAAGCGCGCGTTTGGCTGTAGCGTAATAAAGATCCTCGCCCCCTGGCAGGTTCCCTGGAGTGCGTTTATATCTTTTTTGTAGCTTTCCGAAAAAGTGTACAAACTCTTGTTTCTCGCTTGGTTTTTCACACCACTCTGGGACTTGGAGTTTTTCCAGGCCGAGTAGAGGCCGGAAGTCCGTGAGAGGGAACTGTATTGCAAGGTACACATTGACACAAGAGATTGTGTTGGCTCCCTCCCGGAAAAGGCCGAGGGGAGCTGTATCGGAACTCACGTTCGCGACTCAACAAGGCCCCTTTTTCAACAGGAGCCCCAATTTCGAAAGGCTCGGAACTGGTGTCACGGCCTCCCGAACGCCCCCTAAGGAGCAAATTTATTATAGCAGCGATCCCCCCGGCCCTACCACTGTCTTCATTCTTGCCCAATCTGTCGTCCCCCTCCATGGCTGATTCAAGTTCTCAGCAAGGGTTCAGCTCTGGCTTACGTTCCGCCACCGCCAGCAGCGCCAGCGCATTTGCCAGACGACAAAGGCCTAGGGAAGCTCTGGCCAACAAGGTCGTGATACACAGCTTGCGCTCCGAATTGTTCCAGATGTACGTTTTTGGCGCAGGTTGAAGAAAAGCACCCCTGATTCTACTGATTTTTGGCGAATCTGCCCTCATTTTTAGGCCTATCTGGCCCCAAATGACATACCACTCCCTTGGTCATGGTCTGCATAGCAACTGATGACGCACCAGGAATAGGTTCGTAAGGGCCGCAAACACGTTCACCTTGCAGCGATTCTAGTGGCTCCGCCACGCTCGGCCGGCGGCCTCGGCAAGGGTGGAGCTGGGTGCCGTGATCAAGGTGGCATCGATGATCGTTCCCTGCTTCATGGCCATGCCGTTGGTTTTGAGGTGGGCCTTCACCACCGCAAAGATCTGTTGGCCGAGATCATGCTTCTCCAGTAGATGCCGGAACGTCAGAATCGTGGTCTCATCAGGGATCCGATCGCAGATCATGTCGATCCCTGCGAAACGACGCATCGCCGGCACCTCAATCAGCGCATCCTCCATGGCTGGATCACTGAGCTCATACCACTGCTGCAGAAGATGGATTCGCAGCATGGTTGTCAGCGGATAGGGCGGCCGCCCACCCTTGGAGCTGATCTTGGGATAGTGGGGCTCGATCAGATCAATCAGAGCTTTCCAGGCCACCACCTTCTCCATCTCGGCCAGAAAACGCTCGCGACGGGTGCGCTTCTTATCCGTGGCCTGCTCGTAATCGCCAAATCCGAGCTGCTTGCTGCCCATGAACCCAGTCCGCGCCAGCTATTACAGCGGCATTCTCGCGCGGATAGCCTGGATTTTCCAGGGTCTCCCTAGGGCATTTACACCTCTGCTGTGGTCGCCAGCTTCCCATGCCCCCGCGGAGGTCGGCACCTCTCAAGCCGGCAGACCCCAGATCGGTGCCACTCAATGCGGCTTCGCGAAGGTCGGCACCCCTGAGATCGGCGCCGTGAAGAGTGGAATGCTGTAGGAAAGCCCAGCGAAGATCGGCACCACTGAAGTTGATATAAGTGAAGTTGGCCCATCGGAGTTCAGCTCCTTTGAGCTTGATTCCACTGAAGTCAGCATGCTTGGGATTGACGATCGAGCGATGATCAAACCTCATCTGAGTGGAGTCGTACTTGAGCAGACCAGTCTCATATAGAAACTGAAGAATGGAGGCTTTTCTATTGGGCGATGCCCCCGTGCCCCCAAGCTGCGACAAGGAAGTAATCGTCAAGATGCACGCTAAGACCGACTCTCGGGACCCTGGATTACCCTTCCCAAGCCCATGGTCAAACACTAAAGCCTTCATTGAGTCTATGTATTTTGCCGCTACAAGATCTTGCTGAGTGCTAGCTGCGGACTCCCTTTGAACCCTGGCATTCTCCTGGGAGATGTATTGAGATCCTACAAATAGAGGAACAGGTAGAGATTGGTTTGCGAATAGCTCTGCCCAGTCCCAGCCTGACTTGCCTTCGATCCAGCTCCATCTCCAAAGAGCCTGAAGGGGCGAAACCCGCGATCACGCACGTTTTTACGGTTCTCGGGGTCCTGTAGTGCCACGCGCTCATTGGAATTCATAAGGGATACTTACGGACCATTTGTGTAGGGCCACTAGGTGTTCTTTCTCGGCAAGTTAATCAGCTACAAGGGCTGTGAGGCTGACGTGGTTGTGGTTCGACAAAAAAACCAATACCACCCAATCCTACTCGCCCCCATGCCTGACTGTCATCGGATCGGGCGGTAGGTACTGATCCGGCATCATCTTTAAGAGGAGTGGAGCCTCTCTCAGCCTGCTACTGACCGCCGAACCGCCTCGCTGTAAGCACGCATCGATTGGTTCCATCAAAGCTCCTGGTGGTGCATGTGGTCGGGATGGAGTGAGGCATCATCAACACTGCTGGCAGAAGGCTGGGAAAACCAATCTGCCTGCCAGAGTTCTACCATGCTTTATCTGTGGCTTCATGGCTATGGAGACGCAACGCTGCCTTGCTGGCTCTTATCAAAGACAACGCACCCTTGGAGCGCTGCCCCTGAGTGGCAGGCAAGGAGCTTGGGGTGGCGGAGCAGAGGGCTGGTGGTGGCCTGTCCACTCGAGGGGCTTGTTCTACGGAATAATGAAAAGCCCTTGAGGACAAGATCTATTCTAGGTGCCTGAGATATCTAGACAGCTCTGGGAAGGCACTTTCGCTTGCAATGTCATGCCTGCGGTCACTTGCGATCAGAATTGTATTCCTGGCCTTACCTGCTCTTCTGAGATAGGGAGCAACCTGCGATTCAGTTCTTGCCATCCAGTGGCGAAGATCAACTGCGGAGTAGGGAATCTTTACGCCGCCATCAGAACTGGCAATGATGACATCGCTATCTCTGGCATCTGCAAAGACTCGTGATGTCAACTGTGATGGGTTTAATGTGGCACCAGATGTCTCATAGAGATAATCAACTATTTCTTGTCTGTGAATATACTCGCCGGGATTCATCTCGAATCTCCACAATAGATACCGAATGGCATCTCCTCTAATGATATTTTCTTGATCGTCGGAAAGCATCATCTTTTCGACATACACTCTTGCATTGCGCAAAGCAATTGATCTAATTGCCAAATCTATATCTTGTGAAACCTCTAGTTGATCTTGATTAGCCTCTTGTGGAGGCCATTCCTCAATCACTAATCGATTGCGCTCTTGATCTGGGATCAGACTTTTGTCATCAATGCCATCATAGATACGCCTAATACTCCCAGCAATAACGTCTGCAATCTGAATGAGCGGGGTTTCGTGACTACCAACAAAGCAGAATTTCTCTAAGAGTGAAGTCTCAGACGAGATATACCTTTCAAAGCTTTCCATGTACTCGGATCGCCCATACTCATCAGCATATACCGAAATCTCCAGAGACGAACTCTTGAGTCTATTGTAAAACATGCGATGAAGAAACTTGTAGAAGGACGGCTTGAATCGAAGACCTGAATCCCTCCATATTCTTTTCTTGTCAATAACTAGACAGAATGCATTTATCTCCTCCTTGAAGATATCTGTTAGAATTTGCCTTCGCCTGTTAGATGCTGAGCCAATATTGCTAGACTTAAGTTCACCGGTACCAGCGTGACTGGTTACAATGCTTCTTGAAGAACTGATCTTAGTATTGAGATGATCTTCTTCAACGACAATCGCGCAGATCACGTAGTGGTCATTTGAACCCTGCCCCTCTTCGGCCAAATGAGGGCTCCCAGACTCGTCAACATAAACATGCTTCATGGATCAGGTTAGGTACTTCTGCTTAGGCGGTCCGGTGGAGTTGGATGGTGAGGAGTAACAGTTTGTCGTGATAGACGGTACAGATTCTAGCGGTATTGCAAATCTTGTTGCCCATATCGCCTTTCCGTAGAACTACTATTTGGGCGGACCCGCCTATGTCGCAACAAAGCCCCCGGCTGTCCGCCTAAGTCGCAACACTCGCCCGGCTGCCAGGCAACAGAAGCACTGCGCCACAATGGATCTCACGGCTCAAGGGCCAACGCTGGTGCAGCTTAGGCGGATCCGCATAAGATGTGTTCACGATGTAACAAAGGAGTGCAGGGGGCAGTTCGGAGACTCAATAACAGAGACTTGCATGATTAATCCACCTTCGAATGAGAAGTGTGCAGATAGTGCCGAAGCCGCTACCGAAATGAGATTAAAATGGTATATTTATGTAAATGTATGTGTCCTGACTAAGGAGCATCCAACGACTGTCGCACACCCGTGCCGTTCGAAGGATCAACAAGGGCCCAACAAGACCCATCCAGTCGCCATGGCCGTGCTGAGCGAACAAATCCTTGCAGCGGCGGCCCTGCGTCCGGAGGGTTCCCTGCTAGCTGCCAAGCAGTTCCTGGCACTGGGTCAAC
>JBIPLL010000261.1:0-4839 GCA_044368425.1 Beijerinckiaceae bacterium | reverse complement strand
ATGCTCTATTACCTGAACCATTGGTTCGGCATCTCGATCGGCGGGCTCTACGATCCCCATCTCGCCAACCAGCCCTGGAACTGGGAGAAGGTTCGCTCGCTGCTCCAGCACCTGATCGTGCCGACCGTCGTGATCGGCCTTGCCGGCACCGCAGCCATGATCCGGCGCATGCGGGCCAATCTCCTCGACGAGCTGGGCAAGCAATATTACGTGACGGCCAAGGCCAAGGGGCTGCCGCCGCGCAAGGCGCTGCTGAAGTATCCGTTCCGGATGTCCCTGAACCCGTTCATCGCCGATATCGGCAACCTGCTGCCAAATCTCGTTTCGGGCTCGGTGCTGGTCTCGCTTGTCCTCAACCTGCCGACAGTCGGGCCGATCCTGCTCTCGGCGCTGAAGAACCAGGACCAGTTCCTCGCAGGCTTCATCCTGATGTTCGTGGCGGTGCTGACTGTCATCGGCATGCTGGTCTCGGACCTGCTGCTCGCCTGGCTCGATCCGCGCATCCGGCTGGGAGGGCGCTGAGCATGACCGGCACGCCTCTCACGCCGCATTATGTCGATCCCGCGCCCTTCGATCCCGGCCGCGTCGAGCCGCTTGCCATTGCCGACGAGCGGCTGGCCCGCGCGTCCTCGCTGCAACTGATCTGGTGGAAGTTCCGCCGGCACAAGCTCGCGCTGATCTCGTTCTATGTGCTCGTCGCGCTCTATGCGCTGGTTCCCTTCGTCGAGTTCTTTGCGCCCTATCCGCTGGCCAAGCGCAACGGTGATTATCTCTATGCGCCGCCGCAGGGCATCCACCTTTTCCATGAGGGCCGCTTCGTCGGGCCGTTCGTCTATCCCTACAGCCACCAGTTCAATCTGGAGACCTTCACGCGCGATTATGTCGTGGACAGCAAGACGCCGCAGCCGGTCCGCTTCCTGTGCAAGGGCGATCCGTATCTGCTGTGGGGATTGATCCCGGGCGACAGGCACCTGATCTGCCCGCCGCAGGGCGGCACGATGTTCCTGCTCGGCACCGACCGGCTGGGGCGCGACCTGTTCTCGCGCATCATCTATGGCGCTCGCATCTCGCTGACCATCGGGCTTGTCGGCATCGCCGTGTCCTTTGCGCTCGGGCTGTTCTTCGGGGGGCTGGCGGGCTATCTCGGGGGCTGGGTCGATGCCTCGATCCAGCGGCTGATCGAGATCCTGCGCTCGCTGCCGGAATTGCCGCTCTGGCTGGCGCTGTCCGCGGCGCTACCCGCCAACTGGAGCCCGCTTCTCGTCTTTTTCGGCATCACGATCATCCTTGGCCTGCTCGACTGGCCGGGACTGGCGCGGGCGGTGCGCTCCAAGCTGCTCGCCTTGCGCGAGGAGGATTTCGTGCGCGCGGCTGAGCTGATGGGCGCGTCGCGCTCGCGCATCATCGCGCGCCACCTGATCCCCAACTTCATGAGCCATCTCATCGCCTCTGCGAGCCTGTCCATCCCCGGCATGATCCTGGGCGAGACGGCCCTGTCATTTCTCGGGCTTGGCCTGCGTCCGCCGGTGACGAGCTGGGGCGTGCTTCTCAACGAGGCGCAGAACCTCGCTGCCGTGAACCTGCATCCCTGGCTGCTGGCGCCCATGGTGCCGGTGATCATTGTCGTGCTTGCCTTCAACTTCCTCGGGGACGGACTGCGCGATGCGGCCGATCCGTACCATTGAGACAGGCTCACGCAGCCGGGCAGGGGATGGATGGATCCGCTTGAGCTGATGCATCGGCTTGGCGTTGCGTTCGCCATCGGGCTGCTTGTCGGAGTCGAACGGCACTGGCAGGAGCGCAGCGCCGCTGCTGGCATGCGAACGGCCGGCGTCCGCACCTTCGCGCTCACGGGGCTGATGGGCGGCATCACGGGCGCGCTCGCCGGCCCGCCGGCGCAGACGGGCGCAGCCGGACTGATCGTCATCGGCCTGATCTTCCTGGGCTTCAGTGCTGCCCTCGTGGTCTTCAAGCTGCGCGAGGCGCGGGCGGAACATTCGTTCAGCGTCACGGGCGTGGTTGCGGGTCAGGCGACATTCCTGCTCGGGGTGCTGGCCTTGCGCGGCGACATGATGATCGCGGGTGCGGCAGGGGTGGCGCTCACCGCGCTGCTGGCCAGCCGCAACCTCCTGCACGGGTTTGTCGAACGGCTGCGCTGGGGCGAGCTGCGCTCGGCCATCCTGCTCCTGTCGATGACGCTGCTGGCGCTGCCGCTGCTGCCGGATCGCGATCTGGGTGAGGTGCCGGGGCTCAATCCGCACCGGATCTGGACCTTTGCGATCATCCTCGCGAGCCTGTCCTATCTCGGCTATGTCGCCGTGCGCCTGTATGGAACCGCGCGCGGGCGTGTGATTTCCGGGGCGCTCGGCGGGCTCGTTTCCTCGACGGCGGTGACGCTTGCCCATGGCCGCATGGCGGGCGAGGGGCATCCGCCAAAGCCGCTGGCCGCAGGCGCGCTGATGGCGGGCGCGGTGTCCATCCTGCGCACGGGGGCGCTGGCATGGATGCTGGCGCCGATGCTCGCGCCTGTTCTTGGCGGACCGCTGCTCGTTGCGGCGCTGGTCCAGGGGGCTATTGCATTCTGGCTGGCGCGCGACGCGGCGCAGGGTCAAAAGGAGCTGGCGGAGCCGGGCAATCCTTTCGAGATCGGGTCGGTGCTGCGCATGGCCGGTCTGCTCGGGGCGGTGGCCATCGCCGTGCGTCTTGCATCCGACCGGTTCGGCGCCTCGGGGCTGATCGCGGTCGCGGGGCTTTCGGGTCTCGTCGATGTGGACGCGGTGACCATCTCGGTGACCGGTGCCATGGCGCATGGGGTTAGCGCTCGCGACGCGGCGCTGGCGATCCTTGTCGCGCTCGTGAGCAATGCGCTGGCAAAGTCCGTTTATGCAGGCAGTGTCGGCGGGGGCGCCTTTGCCCGCAGCTTCGCGCTTGGCAATGCCGCAAGCGTGATTGCGGGCGCTTCCATTTTTGTCCTGCTGGCCTGACGCTCAGCCATTGGGCCGGGGCGGCTCGCCCGTCGCCATGTCGATCAGCGCGAAACGGTCGACATCGACGAGGCCGAGATCCGAGATCTTCAGGTGCGGGATCACCGGCAGAGGCAGGAAGGCGACCTGCAGGAAGGGCTCGGGCAGCACGACTCCGAGCGCCTTTGCTGCCTTGCGCAATATGATCAGCCGGTCGTGGACCTCCTCGAAGGGGCGGTCGCTCATCAGGCCCGCCACCGGCAGTGGCAGTTCGGCGGTGATGCGCCCGTCTTGCGCCACCACGAATCCGCCGTCGATCGCAGCCAGCCGGTTGGCGGCGAGCGCCATGTCGGCGTCATCCATGCCCACGATGGTGATGTTGTGGCTGTCATGGCCGACCGAGGAGGCGATGGCGCCCGTCTTCATGCCGAAGCCGGAGACGAAGCCCAGCCCGATGCCCGAGCGGCCGGGGGCGGTGCGGCCGTGCCTCTCCACGACCGCAACCTTGGCGATGTCGTTCGCGCCATCCGTCTGAAGCAGGCCCGCCTGCGCGCTGACATGGCGGCGCAGATGCGGCGTGATGATGCGGCCCGGCACGACGCCGATGACGGAGACCTCGCCGCTGTCGCCGGCGATGCGGAAATCCTCGGCCGTCACCTGGCGTGCCTTCATCGAGCCGCGTCCCACCACCGGAACGGCTGGACGGCGCGCGAAGGCGGCCTCGTCCGCCACCACGCCGCCCGCCATGACGAGGCTGACGTCGCAGGCGGCGAGATCGCCGATGAGCACGATGTCGGCACGTTTGCCGGGCGCGATCATGCCGCGATCCGTCAGGCCGAAGGCGCGTGCCGCCGTGTGCGAGGCCGCACGGTAGGCCGCAAGCGGCGGGGCGCCCAGCGCGATGGCGGTGCGGATGATGAAGTCGAGATGGCCTTCCTCGGCAATGTCGAGCGGGTTGCGGTCGTCGGTGCAGAAGGCGAGGAAGGCAGATGTGTCGCGCGTCAGCAGCGGTGCGAGCGCGTGGAGATCCTTTGAGACGGAGCCCTCGCGGATGAGGATCGTCATGCCCTTGCGGATCTTCTCGAGCGCCTCGTCGATCCCGGTCGTCTCGTGGTCGGTGCGAATGCCGGCGGCGAGATAGGCATCGAGCGAGCGCCCGCGCACCAGCGGGGCGTGACCGTCGATATGGCCGTCGGCGAAGGCCGCGATCTTGGCGAGGCAGCCGGGATCGCGCATCAGCACGCCGGGAAAGTTCATGAATTCCGCCAGCCCGATGCCGTGGTCGCGGCCGCGATAGCGGGCAAGCGCGCTGGCGTCTATCTCCGCGCCGGCCGTCTCGAGATGGGTTGCGGGCACGCAGCTCGACAATTGCACGCGCAGGTCCATGACCATCGCATCGGCGCAGGCAAAGAAATAGTCGAAGGCGGCGGTGCCGAGCACGTTCGCCATTTCATGCGGGTCGCAGATCGCCGTCGTGACGCCGTGCGGCAGGACGCAGCGTTCGAATTCGAGCGGAGTCACCAGCGACGATTCGATGTGCAGATGCGTGTCGATGAAGCCCGGCACGGCGATGCGGCCCGCGCCGTCGATGCGCTCGCGGCCCTCGAAGCGGCCATAGGTGCCCACGATGGTGTCGCCGCAAATCGCAATGTCGGTATCGATCAGGTCGCCGGTGACAAGGTCGAACAGGCGCACGTCCCCGATGACGCGGTCGGCAGGTTCGTCGCCGAGGCCCTGGCGGATCCGGCGTTCCAGAATGGCGCGGTCGGGTGCAGGCATGGCAGGCTCCCGTCAGGACGATCTGCGGGGAAGGGCCGCAAGCAGTGCCTGTGTGTAGGGATGGCGCGGGCTGTCGAGGAGATCGCCGGTCGGCCCG
>JBIPLL010000211.1:0-5508 GCA_044368425.1 Beijerinckiaceae bacterium | reverse complement strand
CGGCGCCATTGTCGTCGTTCATCTTCGCCGCGCGCTCGAGCAGGCGGGAATGGAGATAGAACACGTCGCCCGGATAGGCCTCGCGGCCCGGCGGACGGCGCAGCAGCAGCGACATCTGGCGATAGGCAACGGCCTGCTTCGACAGGTCGTCGTAAATGATCACGGCGTGCATGCCGTTGTCGCGGAAGAACTCGCCCATGGCGCAGCCGGCGAAGGGCGCCAGGAACTGCATCGGGGCCGCGTCCGAGGCGGTCGCGGCGACGATGATCGAATACTCGAGCGCGCCGCGTTCCTCGAGCACCTTCACGAACTGGGCCACCGTCGAGCGCTTCTGGCCCACCGCGACATAGACGCAATAGAGCTTCTGCTTCTCGTCGTCGCCGGCATGGACCGGCTTCTGGTTCAGGATCGTGTCGAGCGCGATCGCGGTCTTGCCCGTCTGGCGGTCGCCAATGATCAGCTCGCGCTGGCCACGGCCGATCGGGATCAGCGCATCGATCGCCTTCAGGCCCGTCGCCATCGGCTCATGCACCGACTTGCGCGGAATGATGCCCGGCGCCTTCACGTCGACCCGGGCGCGCTTCGTGGCCTTGATGGGCCCCTTGCCGTCGATCGGGTTGCCGAGCGCGTCGACGACGCGGCCGAGAAGTTCCTTGCCGACCGGCACGTCCACGATGGTGCCCGTGCGCTTGACGGTCTGGCCTTCCTTGATCTCGCGGTCGGAGCCGAAGATCACGATGCCGACATTGTCGGTTTCGAGATTGAGGGCCATGCCGCGCACGCCGCTCTCGAACTCGACCATCTCACCGGCCTGGACATTGTCGAGGCCATAGCAGCGGGCGATACCATCGCCAACGGACAGGACCTGCCCAACTTCGGTGACCTCTGCCTCGGAGCCGAAATTCTTGATCTGCTCCTTGAGAATGGCGGAGATTTCTGCGGCGCGGATGTCCATCAGCCGACCTCTTTCATCGCAAGACGAATGGAATTGAGTTTGGTGCGCAGGCTCGCATCAACCATGCGGCTGCCCATTTTTACGACCAGGCCGCCGATCAGGCTGGGGTCGACCTTGAGGTCGACCTCCACGGTGCGGCCGGAAACGTCTTCAAGAGACGCACGGATCTCGGCGAGGCGCGCGTCGGAGACGGGCTCGGCGACAGTCACGTGAGCGGTCACGATACCCTTGGACTGGGCGACCAGCGACCGGAAGGCCGCGATCATGCCCTCGACGGCAAAGAGCCGGCGCTTGGCGGCGACAAGCCGCAGGAAATTGGCAGCCAGCCCGCCGATGCCGGCCTTGGCCGTCAGCGCCACGATGGCGCTCGCCTGCTCGTCTGCCGTGAAGACCGGGCTGCGCAGGAAGCGCTGCAGGTCGGCACTTTCGGCGATCATGGCCGAAAAACGCGCGAGGTCGGCCGCCACGGCATCGACCTGCCCGCTGTCCTGGGCCAGCTCGAACAGCGCGGTCGCATAGCGACCGGCGACGCCCGATACGATCGAGCCGCCCGAAGCCGAACCGATATCCGCCCTACCGCTATCAGCCATGTGGCCGTCTCTCTCGATCGGTACGCCGGCGCAGGGCCGGCCGGCACACCCCGACGCACACGTGCCGGCAAGCGGCAGGCGGGCGAGGCGCGCGACATGGAAGGGTCGCCCGGAAGCCGCAGCAACCGGTCGCGGCGGTGCACTAGCATGCGCGCGATAGGGGCGCAACCCGACCAACGTCGTCGCAGCCCCTGCTAGCGCCTCAGAGAAAGCTCATCGGGTCGATATCGACCTGCACGCGCACCGATCCCGTGGGCCGCGGCGCCCGTGCGATCCAGGCACGCAGATAAGCCTGCAGGTCGGTATCCCGGCGCCCCCGCACGATCAGTCGCTGCCGGTGGCGTCCCCTGATCATGGCGATCGGGGCTTCCGCCGGTCCGAGGACGACGATACCGCCCGGCGCCTCGGCCGCGCGCGCCAGCGCCCGTGCATGCGCCTGGGTCCGGCCCTGATCGGTGCCGCTGACAATCAGCGCCGCGAGCCGCCCGAACGGCGGCAGACCCGCCGCTTCGCGCAGCGCGATCTCCTCCCGGAAGAATCGCTCGGCATTGCCGCTCACGAGAGCCGCCATCACAGGATGGTCGGGCTGATGCGTCTGGATCAACGCCCGCCCGGGCCTGTCGCCGCGCCCCGCACGCCCGGCCACCTGCTGGATCAGCTGGAAGCTGCGTTCGGCCGCGCGCGGGTCGCCATTATTGAGCCCGATATCGGCATCGATCACACCGACCAACGTCATCAGCGGAAAATTATGCCCCTTGGCCACCAGCTGCGTGCCGATGACGATCTGCGCTTCCCCGGCCGCAATCGCCTCGAACTCGGCCTGGAGTCGCTGCGTGCCACCGGGAAAGTCGCTCGACAGGGCGATGGTCCGCGCCTGCGGAAAGCGCTCGGCCACCTCCTCGCAGATCCGCTCGACGCCGGGACCGCAGGCGACGAGGCTGTCGACCGCCCCGCAGGCAACACAGACGTCGGGGCGTCGCTCGACATGGCCGCAATGGTGGCAGACGAGCGCGCGCCGGAAGCGGTGCTCCACCAGCCAGGCCGTGCAGTTCGGGCATTGCCAGCGATGGCCGCAGGCTTCGCAGAGCGTCAGCGGTGCATAGCCACGCCGGTTCAGGAACAGCAGCGACTGCTCGCCGGCCGCCAGATTGGCCTCGACAGCCGCAACGAGCGGCCCGGACAGGAAGCGCCCGCGCTCCGGCCGGTGCTGCCTGAGGTCGATGGCGCGGATCTGCGGCAGCACGCGCCCCCCGAACCGCTCGGGCAGGACGACATGATCGTAGCGGCCCCGCGCCACATTGACGCGCGTCTCGATGGAGGGTGTCGCGGAGGCAAGGATGACGGGCGCCTTCTCGATATGGCCGCGCGCAACCGCCATGTCGCGTGCATGATAGGTCACGCCGTCTTCCTGCTTGTAGGCGCCCTCATGTTCCTCGTCGACGACGATGAGCCCGAGTTCGCGATAGGGCAGGAACAGCGCGGATCGCGCCCCGATCACGACCTTCGCTTCCCCTGCCGCCACCGCCGCATAGAGCCGCTCGCGGCGCTTTTGCCCGACGCCCGAATGCCAGAGGCCAGGCTCCACGCCGAATCGGGCGGCGAAGCGCGCAACGAACTGCGCGGTCAGCGCGATTTCCGGCATCATCACGAGTGCCTGGCGCCCCTGCCGGACACATTCCGCCACCGCCTCGAAATAGACCTCGGTCTTTCCCGACCCGGTGACGCCCTCGACCAGCGTGACACCGGCATGCGCCTGCCGGACGGCATCGCACAACAGGCCCGCTGCACGCGCCTGTTCGACGGAAAGCTGTGCCGGCTCATGATCGGGATCGGGCAATGCAGCGACGGGCTCGGGCGCAAGTGCCAGCGTTTCCAGCACGCCGTCATCGACAAGGCCATCGACGACCGAAAGGCTCACGCCGGCTTGCAAGGCCAGCGCCCGCTTGCCCCAGACGAGGCCCCCTTGTGCTGCGGCCATCACCTTCGCTCGGGCGGGCGTCATGCGGTGCGGCGCCTTCTCCGACAGGCGCACTCCCACCTTCGCTGTAAGCGGACGGCTCTCGTCAGGCGTCTTGAGCGCCAGCGCCAGCACGCTGCCGCGCGCAGCCAGCGTGTACCAGGCCACCCAGTCGATGAACCGGCGCAAGCCGTCGGGGACGGGCGGCAGGTCCATGCGCGCGATCACGCTCTTCAGGTTGCCGGCCCCGCCGTCACGGCCCTGCCAGACGACACCCAGCGCGCGCCGCGTTCCCAGCGGCACCTCGACCACGTCGCCGGGCGCCAGAGCGAGCCCGGCCGGCACCGCATAGGAATAGGACGTATCGACCGCCACCGGCACGAGCACGTCCACGACCGGACTGGAGGCAGCCGACATGCCGGCAGGCGCGCGGGAGGAAGCGGGAAGGATGCTGGCAGGCATCGCCGCACATTATGCGATTCGCACGATCGCACACCGCCACGATTCGCCTCCGGGATTCACGCGATGTGAACCATGGCCGGTCATTCTCGGTCCATGGCCCGTCCCTCTCCGATTCCGCTTCCGGCAGCCCCTGACCTCGCGGATGCGGCTGCGGACTGGCTGTCGCATCTGCGCGGCGAGCGGCGCCTGTCTCCGCTGACGCTGTCAGCTTATGAGCGCGACCTGCGCCAGTTCCTCGGGTTTCTGTCGGGTCGCCAGGGCCGGGCAGTCGCCCTTCCCGACCTGCCGGGCCTGACACCGCGCGACTTGCGCGCCTTCCTTGCCGACCGCCGCGCCGACGGCATCGAGAGCCGCACGCTCGTGCGCCAGCTTGCGGCCCTGCGCTCGTTCAACCGTTGGCTTGCGCGCGAGAACCGTCCCGATGCGCCGGCTCTGGCGGCCTTGCGCGGCCCGCGCGTTGCGAGGCCGCTGCCGCGCGCCTTGCCGATGGGCGCCGCGCGCGCCACCACCGACTTCGACTATCGCGCGGCGGAAAACCGGGAGACGTGGGTCCTGTCGCGCGATGCGGCCGTGATGGGCCTGCTCTATGGTTGCGGACTGCGCATCTCGGAAGCCCTGTCGCTGCGCCGCGATCAGGCGCCGGCTGCTGCAAGTGCCGTTGTCGAGGTGCTCGGCAAGGGCCGGAAAACGCGGCAGGTTCCGGTCATTGCACCGGTCGTGGCACTAATCGACGATTATCTGGCCCGCTGTCCGCATCCTTTGCCGGCGCGGGGGCCGCTCTTTGTCGGCGCGCGTGGCGGCCCGCTCTCGCCGCGCATCATCCAACTTGCCATGGAGGGGCTTCGCGGCGCGCTGGGCCTGCCCGACAGCGCGACGCCCCATGCCTTGCGCCACTCCTTCGCAACGCATCTGCTGGCGCGCGGTGCAGACCTGCGCTCGATCCAGGATCTGCTCGGACATGCCTCGCTGTCGACGACGCAGATCTACACCAAGGTCGATCATGCGCGCCTGCTGGCCGTCTATGAGGCCAGCCACCCACGCGCCGGGTCATCCGGCGGCAGGCCGTCTGGCGCTCAACGCGACGCGCCGCGGACCACATAAACGCTAGAGTGGCAGAAGATACTGTTTAGCAACCTGTGAGCTGTATGACAGGGCATGGTCACTTCGGCTCATCCTACGTCACAGTCCACGGCGCCCGCCCCGACAGCACTGGAATCGCATCCATTGCGGGTGCTGATCGCCGACGCCACGGAACTGGCCCGGGAGCGTCTCAAGGCGGCTATCCTGCTCGCCGAGCCCCATGCCGAGATCGAGATCTCCGACGAGGCACGCGACACCGAGCGCAGCTTGATATCGAACTGGTTCGACGTCGCCTTCATCGACATGCGCCTGCCCGGCGGCGGCGCCGACACGGTCAGCCGCGTCAAGGCTGCGGACTGCAAGTCGTTGCTCGCGATGACAGTGCCGCTCGTCGGTCCCTCCAGCATCGACGCCGGCCGCAAGGCAGGTGCTTTCGAAGTCTTGTGCAAGCCGGTCGAGGAAAC
>JBIPLL010000536.1:0-2609 GCA_044368425.1 Beijerinckiaceae bacterium | reverse complement strand
TGGCCAAGCGTTTCCTTGGCGGCACGAACGCGCGAATAGACCTCGCCGCCCTCATAGATCGGAATGGACAGCGTCCCGACGATCGAGGCTGACGTGCGCCGGTCATTCTCGGTTTGCACGTCGTAGCGCTGCTGGAGGCGGCCCGAGAGACCCACGGTCGGATAAAGCTCGCCCTCGGCAACCTTCACGTTGAATTCCGCGAGGTCGACATTGTGCAGCCCGGCATTGATCGCGGGATGCTCAGTGAGACCCACGCGGACAGCCTGATCCAGGTTGGGCGGCAACAGGCGCTCGACAGGACGCGCGGGAGCCAGTTGCCTCGGGTCGCCGCCAACTGTCTGGCGATAACGGGCGAGGCTGGCCTTGAGGGCCGCTTCCGCCGCGCTGGCCTGCGAGCGGGCGCCTGCGAGCCGGGCCTCGGCCTGCGCGACGTCCGTGCGGGTCACCTCGCCAACGCTGAAACGGTCGCGAACCTGGCGCAACTGCTCCTCGAGCACGTCGACATTGTTCCGCCGCAGGTTCAGCACCGCCGTATCGCGCAACACCGCCATATAGGCCTGCGCCGCATCGAAGAGGACCTGCTGCTCGACATTGCGCAACTGCTCGCGAGCCGCCAGCACACCGGACTCGGCCCCGCGAACACGGTTGAACGTGCGGTTGCCATTATAAAGGAGCTGATCGACCTGAATGCCGCCGCCGCGCGGCAGAGTCGTGTCGTTGGTCGATGCACGGCCCGGCACGCGGGCGTCGAGATATTGCAGGCCGACATCGGCCGTCGCATTGACGCGCGGGCGATAACCCGAGCGCGCCTGCGGCACGCCCTCATCGGTCGCACGCAGGCTGGCGCGCTGTGCATTGAGGCTCGGATGTGCGCCATAGGCGCGGGCAAGCGCGCTTTCCAGCGTCTCCGCCCGGGCGGTGCCTGACAGGGCCGGAAGCGTAACGAGCGCCGTGCCCATGCACAGCGCCGTCATCAGGGGTCGAAAGCTTCGAGCGAACGAACGCGGCACTGCACCCACCTCTCGGGTCTCATCATTCTGATGGACCGATTCCACGCCATCCCAGCCAGAGCCGGAAGGATAGCGATGCATCTTCACCGAAGAAACCGACCAGACCCTTAGCGAGCACGATCCCCGGCAAACTGGCGCATAAATGCGACACTGCCATGGTTTCTGATTCGCTTACGATTCGCCAAGCGTGGGGATGCATCGCCTGAACGCACCATTATCGCATGGTCGTGCGATCCGGGCGCCGCGTCAGATGCGATCAGCCTCCGCTGGCCCAACGGCATCGGGGTCGATGAGGATCGCTTGCGGAGCAAGCCCATATTGTCGTCGGGCGGCAGGCGCACCGACAACCCGCGCCCGCAAGTCCGGCGCAAGGCCGAGCGGATCGCCGCCCGGCAAATGTCAGAAAACGAAGCCCGCCGGCTTCTCCAGCCCAGGCAGGACGGGGGCTCCGGCATCGAAAACCGGGCGGCCGCCAAAGGCATCGCGCGAGCGTGTGAACAGGGTCGCGCGCCCGGCGCGGCCACGGCCCATGACCACGATCAGCTGGCCCTCGTCGGCCAGCTGCGTGAGCAGGTCGTCCGGGCAGACTTCCGCCGCGCCCTCGACGAGGATGGCGTCATAGGGCGCACCGCTGGCCCAACCCTGAGCCAGGGGGCCGGAAACGACCTCGATCCCGGAGGCACCCAGACGCCCGAGCGCCGACCGGGCCCGCTCGGCAAGTGCCGCATCGCTTTCCAGTGCCACGACATGCGCGCCCATCGCGGCAATGACCGCGGCGCCATAGCCGCTGGCGGCCCCCACGACCAGAACTCTCTGGCCCGGTTGGATGGCGAGCGACTGGATCATCCGCCCCAGTACCATGGGCACAAGCATCGACCGGCCGCCCGGAAGCGGCAGCGCACGGTCGCTATAGACGCTGGAAAGGTCGGCATCGTCGACGAAGGCCTCGCGCGGAACCTGCTCCATCGCGCCGAGCACGGCCCGGTTGGTGACGTCGAACGTCCGCAGCTGGCAATCGACCATCATGCGGCGGGACTTGGCCGACACGGAATTGGCCGACACGGAATTGGCCGAATCGGTCTTTGCGGAATCGAGCATGGGAGGTTCCACCTCTGCGGCACCTGACGCCGCGCGGCGCCATTGGCCCTGTTGCCGCCCTTTTCGGAAAACCGGCGGCAAAACGCAAGTGCGCAAAACGTTACGACTGCGCGCGGGCTGAAAACGCGGCCCCATCCCGGTAAAGCCAGCGTCCGCGCGCTGGTCCGCAGCACAGGACCGCAGCGAATCAGGTCGCGATCGACGGACGCGCCCGCAAGCTCACACGATTAAACAGGCATGGATCGCAAGACACCCGTCCGGTTCGCCAGAAACACGGCCTCAGGCGACGTTTGGCCGGGAAGCAAGCCACGGCGCAGGCAATCTGGAGGCCTCGGAGGGAATCGAACCCCCGTACAAGGATTTGCAGTCCTCTGCGTAGCCACTCCGCCACGAGGCCGCCGATTGCGTGGGCGTTCTTAGCCCAGCCCTCCCCTGACACGCAACCCGTCAACGAAGTGCAAATGCAGGCCAACCGACACGCAGGGACGCGACAGGCGCCTC
>JBIPLL010000486.1:0-2904 GCA_044368425.1 Beijerinckiaceae bacterium | reverse complement strand
GCAGCTGATAGACACCACAGAGGCGCTTGCCGCCGCCTGCGCCCGCCTCGCCACGCAGCCCTTCGTGGCTGTCGACACGGAGTTCATGCGCGAGACGACCTTCTTCCCCAAGCTCTGCCTGATCCAGATGGCGAGCGACGAGGAAATGCTGCTGGTCGATCCGCTGGCGCCTGATCTCGACCTCGCGCCCTTCTTCGCGCTGATGGACGACCCGTCGGTGACGAAGGTGTTTCATTCCTGCCGGCAGGATCTGGAAATCATCTGGCTCAAGGGCCGCACGATCCCTGCGCCGCTCTTCGATACGCAGGTCGCAGCCATGGTCTGCGGCTATGGCGACCAGGTCAGCTACGAGCAGCTCGTCAACGACCTCGCCAAGGCGCGCGTCGACAAGTCGTCGCGCTTCACCGACTGGTCGCGCCGTCCGCTCTCGGAAGCCCAGACCGCCTATGCGCTGAGCGACGTCACCCATCTGCGCGTTGTCTACAAGCGCCTCGTCGAGGATCTGGAGGCCAGCGGCCGCCGTCACTGGCTTGACGAGGAAATGGCGGTCCTGACCTCGCCCGCGACCTACGAGAACAGCCCGGAGGATGCGTGGCGCCGCCATGCCGGGCGGGTACGCAAGCCGCGGGATCTCGCCGTGCTCAAGGAACTCGCCGCCTGGCGCGACCTCGAGGCACGCGAGAAGGATGTGCCGCGCGCGCGCATCATGAAGGACGACGCGCTCGTCGAGCTTGCGCTCGCGGCTCCGCGCAGCATTGAGGCCATGGCGCAGTTGCGCTCCGTGCCGCGCGGTTTCGAGCGCTCGCGCTCGGGCGCGCTGGTACTGACCGCCATCGAGCGCGCCTTCGCGATCCCGGCCGACCAGCTGCCCGTCATGCCACGCGAACGCTCGCGACCCTCGGCAGGCGCAACCCTCGATCTGCTCAAGGTCCTGCTCAAGGCGATTGCCGAGAAGGAGCGGGTCGCGCCCCGCATCATCGCGAGTTCCGACGATCTCGAGGCCATTGCGCTCGATGACGATGCGGATGTTCCCCCGCTCCATGGCTGGCGGCGCGAACTGTTCGGCGCGCAGGCATTGGCGCTCAAGCATGGCGAGCTCGCCCTGTGCATGAGCCGGGGCCGCGTCAGCCTCATGTCTGTCGCCAAGCCGACCGACGGCTGATCCGCATCGCAGGGAGCAGCGGCCCGCAGGCCACCCCTGACCGTCAGCTCGTCTGGATAGAGGCCTCCCGCCCCGAGAGCTTGGCAAGCTGGCGCAGCCGGTTGCCCAGCCGCTCATTGGCAAGCGGCGCGAGATCAGCCGGAAGCTCGAGGATCAGCTTTCCGCCGCGCGCGGCCAGCGGCGTGCGGGGCAGGATATCGGGCATGGCAGCCGACAGCAGATAGGCAACCCGCATCGCACCGCCCAGAATCCTTGCCCTGTCCAGCAGCCGCGTCGAGACGAGCTCGCGGATGCGCGGCGAGACCGCATCGACCGACAATCCCATATGACGGAAGAACACCGACAGCGCGAGGAAGGCCCGTCCGGGATGGTCGATCCCCACGAAAGCGGCGTGGGCGATGATGTTCAGGCTCTGCTCGCCGCGATAATCGGGATGGGCCCGCCAGCCGATATCGGCCAGCAGGCAGGCCGCATGCCGCAGGCGCTTCTCCTCGCCCGCCTCCTCAATGCCGAGCGACCCCATCAGACGGTCGGTCCACCCCACCAGTTCCTCGCCGTGGCGGGGCGCACGTGAGCGCAGGATGTTCAGGTCGCGCGCCGCGCACAGCAGCGGATCCTCGCGCCGGCGCTCCGGCGCAAGCTCCTCGTAGAGCAGCCCCTCGCGCACACCCAGGGCCGAGATGACGACCTCGCGTGGCTTGCCCTTGCGAACGATCTCCTCGAGCACCACCGCGCCATAGGCGAGCAATCCGCGCCGTGCTTCCGAGATGCTTTCGATCGCGTCCAGCGCATTGGCATCGACCCGCTCGACGATCCGGCTGAAATCGACCGCGTCCTGCGGCGGGATACGATAGCCGTGCATGACCCGCAGCGGATAGCCGCGCTGGCTCATGTGCAGCTTGGCGAGCGCCCGCCAGGTTCCCCCGACCGCGTAGAAACTGCGCCCCTTGAGGGCCTCCAGCGGCTTGGAGCGGGCAAGCGTGCTGCGCACGATCCGCTCGGCCCGCTTCACGGTGCCCCCCGCCTGATCCTGCAGCGCCAGCCCACCAAGCGGAACCGAGACGCCCTGCCCCACCTGCGTGCCGCGCACATCGATGAGTTCCAGCGAACCGCCGCCGAGGTCTCCGACGATTCCATCGGCGTCGGGAAAGCCCGAGACGACACCAAGCGCCGACAGTTCGGCCTCGCGGGAACCGGACAGGAGCTGGATCGGCTGACCGAGGATCTCCTCGGCGCGCGCGATGAAGTCCGGACCATTGCTGGCATCGCGCGCGGCGGCCGTCGCGAGAACGTAGGAACGGCCCACATCGAGTGTCCGGCACAGAACCCGGAAACGCGCGAGCGCCTTCAGCGCACGTTCGACGGCCTCATCGTTCAGCCGCCCGGTGGTGGTGACGTTGCGCCCCAGTCCGCAAAGCACCTTCTCGTTGAAGATCGGCGTCGGCGCCCGCGTCAGCCCTTCATAGGCGACGAGCCGCACAGAGTTCGAACCGATATCGATAGTCGCCACCGGCCTGCCGATCGGCAGGCGACCAGGTGACCGGTCGATGCTGTTATCGTCGGGAAGAGGATGACCGAAAAGGTCCCGACTCGCCGAAACGGTCTTCCAGAAATCTCGATCCGCCATGCGGCCCTCTCGACCCGCCGGCGCTCAGACGCTGCGGGTGCGCTTCGCCAGTCTTTCCGGGCTTGAGCTCTTCAGAGATCGCCCCCGTCCGGAGAGGCTCGGATTGGTCATGAAA
>JBIPLL010000209.1:0-5555 GCA_044368425.1 Beijerinckiaceae bacterium | reverse complement strand
GGCGTGCCTCCTGCCGTTGCCGTCGCCACCCAGTCGGCGCAGATCACGGCCTCGGCGACGATCGGTGTGCTCAGCGCGGCACGCCACCGAAGCCTCGACCTGCATCTTGGCGCCGTCCTTCTGGGAGGAGGTCTGGTCGGCACGGTCCTGGGCGTCTTCTTCTTCAACGCGATGCGCCGCCTCGGCCAGCTCGATCTTGTGATCGCGCTGGGCTACGTCACTCTGTTTACGGTGGTGGGCGTGCTGATGCTCATGGACAGCGTCCGCACCTTCACGCGGCGCCAGCGCGTCGAGAAGGGCCAGACCGTGCGCCCGCAGCGCCATTGGTTCGCCAACCTGCCCTGGCAGCGCTCCTTCCCGCGCTCCGGCCTCGAGACCAGCCTCCTGCCGCTTGTCGGCCTTGCCCTGTTCATCGGCTTTGCCGGGGCGGTCCTGGGCATTGGCGGCGGCTTCATCCTGGTGCCGGTCCTGATGTCCCTGTTCCGGGTGCAGCCCAGCGCGGCGGTGAGCGCCTCGCAATTGCAGATCCTGTGCACGATGGCCGTGGCGACGGTACTGCATGCCATGAGCACGCAGACAGTCGACGTCGTCCTCGCCTTCCTGCTCATCGTCGGCGGCGTCTTTGGTGCGCAATTTGGGACGCGGGCGGGACGCCATCTCGCCAATGACGCCTTCCGCTTGCTGCTTGCGTTGCTGGTGCTGGGCGTGGGCATCCGCTTTGCGGTCGAGCTGACGGCCACGCCCCGCGAGCTCTTCTCCATCGGCGGCAGCGGGGTCTGAGATGCGGACAACGGCTCCGATGATCGCGCGGCTTATTGTTGCTCTCGCGCTGCTGTGGCCGGCCGGGCTCCGGGCGGAGACGCTCGTCACCTCCCTCTCCACACATCGGGTCGTGATTGCCTCAAACTTCACGGGCAGCGAGATCGTGGTCTTCGGCGTCATCGAGCGGGACGCCAATTCGGCCTCCCGGGCGGGGGCCTACGATATCGCCGTCACCGTCCGCGGCCCGCGGCGCACCTATGTGGTGCGCGAGAAGGAGCGCGTTGGCTTCGCCTGGATCAACCGTCACCAGCGCCGTTTCGTTGAACTGCCGGGACTCATCGCCATCCTGACGAACCGTCCTATTGACGGGATCACGACGCCCGAGCTGCGCCGGCGGCTGCGCATCGGCCTCGACGAGGTGATCGTGCCCGTCGAACTCGCGCTCGACCTCGATTCGGGTGAGGCACGCTTTCGCGAGGCCCTCAAGCGGCTCGAGGGTACGGCCGGGCGCTTCCTGACCAGCGACCGGGGCGTGACATTCCTGACGCCGAACGTGTTTCGTGCCCCGATTCCGCTGCCGGCCACGGCCCCCACCGGCAATTACGATGTCGAGATCGCCTTGTTTGCCGATTCGACCCCGCTTGCGCGCGAGACGACGTCGTTCGAACTGGTCAAGAGCGCCTTCGAGCAGCGCATCGGCGCCAGCGCCCGCGATTACGGCTTGCTCTACGGCCTTGCCACGGTCGGCATCGCGATCCTGATGGGCTGGCTCGGCTCGGTGGTCTTCCGGCGCGACTGACCCTGTCCTGGCGCGCACTTGCAGGATGACACACTTGCACGCCTGCGCGAGTGCCTTATGTCCGGGACACCCGCCATCATCCGGTCACAGGTTCCGTGCGCTCCGAAAAATCCCCACCCGCCGTTCCGTTGGCCCTCGGTATCGCTGGCCTGATCCCCTTTGCTGTACTGGCGCCGATGGCGGCTGGCTGGATCGGCCCGGTCCTGGTGGCAAGCGCCGACAGCGCGCGCCTGATGCTCGCCGTCTATGGCGTGGCGATCCTGGCCTTTCTCGGCGGCGTGCGCTGGGGCCTCGCCCTCACCTACGAGAGCGAGGATGCGAGCCGCCGCGATTACATTCTGGCGGTCCTGCCTGCCATTGCCGCCTGGGGTGCCTTCGCGCTCTCGGCACCGTGGGACATGCGCTCCATCGCACTGATGCATCTGGTCTGGGGCCTGATGGATTATGGCCTCGCCTGCCGGACCGTGGCGCCGGAATGGTATGGCCGCCTGCGGCTCGCCCTGTGCGCCGCCGCCGCGCTTCTGCTCTGGATCGGCGCCTGAGGGCTTCAGTCGGGCAAGAGCTGCCCGAAGCCGATCTTGAACAGCCGGCTGTCGCCCATGACAAGGGCGGTCATCCCGTCCGGAAACAAGGCGGTGAAGGCGTCGTCGCGGAGATTGAGCCCGCCGGCATAGGCGCCCATGGCGGGCAGGATCAACCGCTGCCCGTCGAGCGCGAAGGCGCGCCGCCGTAAGGACCGCCCGCGCACGGCCACTTTTGCCACCGGATGCAGATGGCCTGCCATCTGCGGCGCAGGGTCGTCATCGGGCTCATGGATCAGCCGCACGCCGTCGAGCGTGAGCGAGCGCAGCTGCAGGCCGGCCAGGCCGTCCGCGCCCGTGACCGTCGCATCGTGATTGCCGGCGATCCAGATCCAGTCCCGCCCGGCCTGCAGCTTGCCCAGCAAGGCGCGGTCCTCCGGTGCCATGCGCATCAGCCCTCCGGCATCGTGCCAGCTGTCGCCAAGCGCGATCACGCCGCGCGGCTGCATGCGCGCAATTGTCCCCGCAAGCCGCTCCAGCGTGGCACGCGTGTCATAGGGCGGAAGGAACTGGCGTCCGCGCGCGAAGGCGCTGCCCTTCTCGAAATGCAGATCGGCCACCACGATGAGGCCATGGTCGGGCAGGAAGGCGCAGCCGCAGGGCAGCGGCTCCACGACCAGCCGTCCGAGCTGGAACGACGGCATGTCTGCGGGCGGATGCAGGCGCGCGCCGGCTTCGATCATGCGGTGGCTTCGCTCATGCGGTGGCTTCCTCCCAGAGCGCGGCCTCGGCCTCGGCGAGCAGCGCATCGGCCCCTTCGCCATAGACCGATTCCCGCCCGATCTCGAGCATCACCGAGACGCCGAGCGGGGACACGCGCGGCAGGTCCTGATGCACGATGGCACCCTCGATTCGCGCCAGCATGTCCGACAGGCGCCGGATGTCGAGGAGGCCTTCGGCCGCATCCGCCCGCGCCGCGCGCAGCAGCAGATGGTCGGGCTCGTGGCGCCGCAACACGTCGTAAATGAGATCGGTCGACATCGTGACCTGCCGCCCGGTTTTCTCCTGACCGGGAAAGCGCCGCTCGATCAGGCTGGCAATCACGGCGCAGGTCCGGAACGTGCGCTTCATGAGCGCGCTTTCCGCAAGCCAGTCCTCCAGATCGTCGCCCAGCATGTCGCGCGCGAACAGGTCGGCGAGCGATGGACGCCCCTGACGCAGGGCCTGCCCGAGATCCGACAGCCCCCAGACCGCGAGCCCGTAATCGTTGCACACAAAGCCGAGCGGCTTGAGCCGCGCCCGTTCCAGCCGACGCGTCAGCAGCATGCCGAGCGTCTGGTGGGCCAGCCGCCCCTCGAAGGGATAGGCGACCAGATAGAAGCGCCCGCCGCGCGGAAAGGTCTCGACCAGCATGTCGCGCGCGCGCGGCAGCCGCGAGCGCAGCTCCTGCTGTTCGAGCCAGCCCGAAACCTCCTTGGGCAGCGCACGCCATTGCGCCGGATCGGCGAGCATGGCCCGCACGCGGGCCGCCAGAAACGTGGAGAGCGGGAACTTGCCGCCCGCATAGGACGGGATCTTGGGGTCCGTGCCTGCAATCGTGCGGCTGACGAGCACGCTGTCGCCCGCGATGGCCTCGAAGCGCAGCACCTCGCCGGCGAAGAGGAACGTATCCCCCGGCAACATGGTCTCGGCGAAATATTCCTCGATCTCGCCCAGCGCCCGCCCGCCGATGATCGGCGCGCCGGCGCCGCTCTTTCGCGAGCGCCCCATCCGCACCTTGAGCATGGTCGCCTCGACGATCGTGCCGACATTCAGCCGGTATTGCTGGGCCACGCGCCCGTCGCTGACCCGCCAGAGACCGTCGCGCCCCTGCCGCATCCGGGCGAAGCGCTCATAGCTTTTCAGCGCATAGCCTCCCGTCGCCACGAAATGCAGGGCTGCGTCGAAATCAGCCCGCGACAGGTCGGCATAGGGCGCCGCCGATGTCACCTCCCCGAACAGTCCGTCGGCTGTGAACCCGCCCGCGCAGGCCATGCCGAGGATATGCTGGGCGAGCACGTCGAGCCCACCGGTGCGGGCAGGCGGCGAATCCTGCGCAGCTTCCGCCACGGCATCGAGTGCGGCGCGGCATTCCAGCACCTCGAACCGGTTGCCGGGGACGAGATACGCCTTGGAGGGCTCGTCGAGCCGGTGGTTCGCCCGTCCGATGCGCTGCATCAGGCGGCTCGCACCTTTCGGCGCCCCGACATTGATGACAAGATCGACATCGCCCCAGTCGATGCCCAGATCCAGCGTCGAGGTGCAGACGAGCGCCCGCAACTGGCCCTGCGCCATGGCGGCCTCGACGCGCCGCCGCTGCGCCACATCGAGCGACCCGTGATGCAGCGCGATGGGCAGCCCGTCCTCGTTATGGCGCCAAAGTTCCTGGAACAGGAATTCCGCCTGCATCCGCGTATTGACGAAGACGAGCGTCATCCGGTGCGCCCGGATCGCGGCCTGGATGTCAGGCAGGGCATGGAGCGACGTGTGCCCCGCGAGCGGGGGCGGGCGCCGCGTTGGCAGGATCGACAGTTTTGCCGCCGCACCGGCAGGCGCGATGACAAGCCGGGCAGGGACCGACGCACTGTTCTGTTCGACGAGGAAGCGAGCCAGAACCTCCGGCTCGCGCACTGTGGCGGACAGACCCGTCAGCGTCAGGCCCGGCCCGGCGAGGCGCCGCAGCCGCGCAAGCCCGAGCGAGAGCAGGTCGCCACGCTTGGAGGTCACGAGCGCATGCAACTCGTCGAGCACGATCCGCTTCAGGCCGCCGAAAAGCCGCTCTGCCTCGCGATTGGCGATCAGCAGGGCGAGCTGCTCGGGCGTTGTCATCAGGATGTCGGGCGGGCTCGAGACCTGCCGCTGCCGCTTGTGCCCGGGCGTGTCGCCCGTGCGCGTCTCGATCCGGATGGCCAACCCCATCTCCGCCACCGGCATCTCGACATTGCGCGCGACATCGACAGCCAGCGCCTTGAGCGGAGAAATGTAGAGCGTGTGCAGGCCCCGGTCCTTCGCCAGCGGCCGGACGGGGCGCACGGCCAGATCGACGAGGCTCGGCAGGAAGCCCGCCAGCGTCTTGCCAGCCCCCGTCGGCGCCACGAGCAGCGCCGATGAGCCTGCTTGCGCCAGCGCGAGCAATTCGAGCTGATGGCCGCGCGGGCTCCAGCCGCGCGCGGCGAACCACCCGGCGAAAGGCTGGGGAAGGGTCGGGAGCAGGCCGACCGGTGCTGCATCGGTCCGCAGGTGAGCGGAGCCTTCTGCTGTCTCGGCGGATTTGGCTGTCTTGGCTTTCTCGGCGCGGACCATCCCCCAGAAAGTGGCGAGTCGCGGGAATCCGGCAAGGGCCAACTGCACCCGGTCTGACCGCCCCCCACCCCGACCCTCCCCGCCGCCGGGCTTGCCGACCCACGATGATGGCCTCCCGCCCCACGAATCCG
>JBIPLL010000224.1:0-5277 GCA_044368425.1 Beijerinckiaceae bacterium | reverse complement strand
AGCTCCAGCGCATCGACAAGCGATCCCGATTCCCCGTCCACCTCGACCACGATCTCGAGCGAGCGCCCGTCCGGCAGGAGCCGCGCGTCATTGGAGTCGCGGCCTGTCAGTCCGATCTCGTCCAGAAGGCGCGCGGCCTCCTTCGGATCATAGGTCGCGTTGAGGCTGCGCAGCTCCGGCCTGAACAGGCTCGAGCCCTCGCGCACCGTATTGTTGCCCTCGACGCCGAGGCCGAAGAGCAGCGAGTTGTTGAGCGTCCGCCTGTCGATGGCCAGCGACAGCGCCCGCCGGAAGCGAGCGTCGCGGTTCAGCTTGCGCCAGACCGGATCGTTCGTGTTCAGGTTGGGAAACAGCGCGATCTCGGAACCGCGGGCGATGGGCCACATCAATGTGCGGTAACCCTTGCTGGCCTCACCCTGCTTCAGGATAGGGATATCGCTCATCGTGAGGCCGCGCGCCACGAGATCGGCCTCGCCCGCATTGGCCTTCGCCGCCATCAGCCCGCCACTCGCGACATCGATGACGATCCGGTCGAGATAGGGCAGCTGCTGACCCTTGCGGTCGACGCGGTGGTAATAGGGATTGCGCTCGAACAGAAAGCGCGAGGCCGGCGCCGCAGTCGCGACCTTCCACGGCTGGAGCGTCGGCAGGTCGGGATTGCTGTTCTCGAACATGTCGTCGAGACGATTATGCAGCGCCGCCCACGACCGCAGCTTCTGCTTCGCAGCCAGCGCATCGAGCTCCGCCTTCGGCGCATAGCGGGCGTGGAAGCGCTTCAGGTAATGCGCCGGCCGATAGATGAAGGGATCACGCGGCATGGCGAGCGCAGGCAGGAAGCGCGGATTGGGCCCCTCCCAGGTGAAGCGAACCGTTTGCGCATCGATCAGCTCGAAACGCGGCAGCTTGTCGTTGACGCGCATGAAGTCGGGCGGCCCGCCCGGTGACAACTCCTTCGAGAGCGCGACGTCCTCCCACCAGTAGCGAATGTCCTCGCTGGTGAAGGGCTGCCCGTCCGACCAGCGATGGCCTTGCCGCAGCCGCAGGGTGAATTGCCGCTCGCCGGCCACCTCGACGCCAGCCGCAATGTCGGGCTGGAGACGAAGATTTTCGTCATAACCCATCAACCGGGCATAGCTGTACGCCGAAATATACCGGATATCGCGTGCCCGCGCGACGATGGTGACGATATCCCCGCCATGCTGGCCGACCTCCTGCCCGTGGGCCTCGTGGTCGACGATCAGCGGCTCACCCGGCAGGCGCTCGCCCACCGGAGGGATCAGCCCGCGCGTGACGACCTCGCGCAAGGCGGGCGTCTCCACGAGCGGCATGTCGGCAAGCGCCGCTCCGCCGAGGCAGAGCAGGAGGAGGAAGCCGGCGAGCCCTGTCTTGCGCGCGATCATGCCGCCACCTCCGCGCTGCCCTGGCCATGCCGGACGAAGTGGCCGGGCTCGATCTCCACCATGGCGCCATGCGTGCCGGCGGCAAGCCGGAAAGGCTGCGGCCATTGGGCAGGGTCCGAGAAACGGTCCGCCCGCAGCTTCGCCAGATCGAGCGGACGGTCGATATCAGGCTCGGGCACGGCGGCAAGCAGCGCCTGCGTGTAGGGATGCACGGGGTTGCGAAACAGGTCGGCCTTGCGCGCCTGTTCCACGATATGGCCCCGGCACATCACGGCGATCACGTCGGCGATGTAATCCACCACCGCAAGATTGTGCGACACGAACAGGTAGGACAGGCCCAGCGCCGTCTGCAGATCCTTGAGCAGGTTGAGAATCTGCGCCTGCACCGACACGTCGAGCGCCGAAACCGGTTCGTCGCACAAAAGCACGCGGGGCGAGAGTGCCAGCGCCCGCGCAATGCCCAGCCGCTGCCTCTGCCCGCCCGAGAAGGAATGCGGATAGCGGCGCAGGTGGCGCGGATCGAGCCCGACGAGATCCATCAGGGTCTTGGCCCGCTGGAAGCGACTTTCCCCGTCGCCGATCCCGTGGATGACAAGCGGCTCGGTCAGGATCTCGTTCACGGTCATGCGCGGATTGAGCGACGAGAACGGATCCTGGAACACGAACTGGACAGCCCGCCGATAGGCGAAGAGGTCGTCCCCGGCCAGCGCATGCACATCGCGCGGCCCCGAGCCGTCGTCGAAGAGCACCCGCCCCTGGTCGGGCTGGAGGGCGCGCATGACGATCTTCGACAGGGTGGTCTTGCCGCAGCCCGATTCGCCGACGAGCCCCAGCGTGGTCCCGGCCTTGAGGGTGAGGCTGACGTCATCGACGGCCTTGACCGTCTTTTCCCCGCGCGAGAACCAGCCGCCGCGCAGCGTATAGCTCTTGGTCACATGCTCGATGGCGAGCACAGTCCGCTCGCCGGGATCGACCGGCCTCTCGCTGACATCGGCCAGCGTGGCGCTGCGCACCTCGCGGATCGGGGTCAGCCGCTCGCCGGGCTGCATGTCGAAGCGCGGCACGGCGCGCATCAGCGCCTTGAGATAGGGATGTTCCGCCTTGCGGAAGATGTCCTCGCGCGTGCCAGCCTCCATGACGCGCCCGCGATACATCACCACAACATCGTCCGCCGTATTCGCGACAACACCGAGATCATGGGTGATCAGCAGCACGCCCATGCCGGTCTCGGCCTGGAGCGACATGATGAGGTCGAGGATCTGCGCCTGCGTGGTGACGTCGAGCGCGGTCGTCGGCTCGTCTGCGATGAGAAGCGCCGGCTTGCAGATCAGCGCCATGGCGATCATCGCACGCTGGCGCAAGCCGCCCGATAACTCGAACGGATAGGTATCGAGCGCCCGGCGCGGGTCGGGAAAGCCGACACGGGCGAAGGCGTCCTGCGCAGCCTCGCGCGCCTGAGCCCGCGTGACACCGCCATGCAGCCGCAGCGCCTCGCCGACCTGGTCGCCGATCGTGTGCAGCGGCGACAGCGAGGTCATCGGCTCCTGGAAGATCATCGCCATCCGCCCGCCGCGCAGGCGCCGGATCTCCTCGCCATTCGGGTCGAGCCGGGCAACATCGACCGGATGGTCGGGCGCGCGCGGGTCGCGGAAGATCACGGATCCCGAGGTGATGGAGGCGCCGCGCGGCAGGATGCCCATCAGGGCCTGCGCGGTGATCGACTTTCCAGAACCGGATTCGCCGACCAGCGCCAGCGTGCGGCCCGGCATCAGTTTCAGGGAAAGCCCGTCCACGGCCCGGAAGGAGCTGTCTCCCCGAAAATCGACGGAGAGTTCGGAGACGGCAACCAGCGGCAGTGCGGCAGGCACGCGACCGGAATGGATCAACCCGGCACGCACGGTCTCGCCGTCATCGGACAGCCCGACCTGCATGTCCGCATCTGCCGGGCGCATATCTGCCGGCCACACGGCCGTGCCCATCGAAGGCGCGTCTAAGGAAGGTCCGTGCGACACCGTCCTGCAAACTCCCGCCCCGGCGTGCCGGTTCTGGCACGACGCTGTTGTAATCCCGCTTCACCCGACCCCACAAGGGATAGGGCAGCGTAACGACATCAGCTTGCGGGGAAAGTGCCCGATGCGCCATGCGCTGCCGCAATCGCGTCGCGCTTTTCGACCGGCACGGGCGCCGGCGGCAAAGACGCATAAGCGGCGCAATCGGATCAGGCGCTGCGGAACCGCTGGACGAAGGAGGGCGTCGGGCGCCCCATCTCCTCTGGAGCGATCGGCTTGGATGCCGGCAATCCGTGATCGACCAGAGGGGGAAGCCCCGCGCTTCGCTCCATCGTCAGATTGGCAACGAGGCGCAGCAACCGGTCATTTTCCATTTCGAGATGGCGGATACGCTCGAGCAGCGTGCCGTCGTGGGGCACCGTTTCAGCAGGCGCGGTCGGCCGTTCCGCCATGGCCACGTATTCGACGCCCATCTCGTCGGCATGGCGCCAGCAGACGCGGACACGCTGGTTCATCCCTTTCTGCGGGATGAGGAGGTTCATCTGGTCGGGCAAGGTCAGCGACGTGGTCACGCCAATCTTGGCGCCATGGTCAGAAATGTTCCTCACCACGCATTCGACCGAGCAGTCGCCGTTCTGGTAGACCAGACGGGCACGCAAAAGCGTCCTGATACGAGGTGAGCGGCGCTTCTGTTCCAATGTCCCCTCCGGGGGCGGCAGGCTTGATCAATCCGATCCTATGTCGCACCCCTTAAGCGAGACTGAAGTGAATGCTACTGAACCATACAATTTCAGCAGTTGTATTATGAAACATCATAACATTATCACCCGGCATCATGCATAAGGTCACCAGGTTGCCCGCCCTCCGGACAGGTCGAAGACCGCGCCTGTCGAGAAAGATGTCTCATCGCTGCAGAGATAGCTCACCATGGCGGCAATCTCCTCCAGGCCAACGAAGCGTCCCATGGGAATGCGGGAGAGGATGTCCTGCCGTCTTGCTTCGCTGACCTGGCGGGCCATGGCCGTTTCCGCCGCTGTCGGCGTGATGCAGTTCACGACGATCTTCTCGCGCGCCGTATCCTTCGCCATCGACTTCGTCAGCGCGATCAGCCCCGCCTTCGATGCGGAATAGGCAGCCGCCATCGCCATGCCTTCCTTGCCCTGGATCGAGGCGACATTGACGACATGCCCCCGGTGCGGGGCCGGCTCCTGCGCCAGCATCCGGGCGATCACGGCGCGGCTGACGAGATAGGCGCCGACGAGATTGACCTCGAGCACCCGGCGGAAATCGTCCGGGTCGCTCTCCCAGAGCGGGGTGACGGCGCCCAGCACGCCGGCATTGTTCACCAGAATGTCGATCCGGCGCGCGGGCTCCAGAGCCTGCGCGATGCTGTCGGGACTGGTGACGTCGACTTCAAGAGCGCGCGCGCCCGGCAAAGCGGCAAGCGCGGCCTCAAGCGCGACCGGATCGCGGTCCCACAATTCGACGCTCGCGCCGCTGTCGAGGAAACGGGCGGCAATGGCCTGGCCGATGCCACCTGCGCCTCCGGTAATGACGGCATTGCGGCGGGAAAGATCGTAGCGGTTCATGGCTCTGTCGCAGTCTCGAACGGGACTGTTGTCTAGCCGGCGGGGCTCGTGTCCGCTTGCGCAAACACGATGAGCCCGCGCGCATGGGCCGGGATCGTGACAGGCCCTGGCTCGAAGAAATCGGGATGGGCGATGGCCAGTCGCGGCAGCGCCTCGAGGATCTCGCGCAGATGCACGCTCATCGCCGCCTCCGCCGCAGCCGAATCGCGCCGTGCAAGCGCCACCACGATCGCCTCGTGCTGGGCAATCAGCCGGGCAAGCGGCGTGGCGCCCGGCAGG
>JBIPLL010000595.1:0-5587 GCA_044368425.1 Beijerinckiaceae bacterium | reverse complement strand
GCGGTGCCAGGCGGCGTTTATTTCGTCGTCCTGGGGGATGAGGTGGCCGTAGGTGGATTCGGCGGTTTCGATTTCGTCGCCTAGCCATTTTGCCACCTTAAAAATTGAGACGCCTGCGGAGACGAGGAGTGAGGCGAAGGTGCGGCGGAGGTCGTGGAAGGTGAAGCGGGAGAGGTGGAGTTTTTCGAGGTGGGTGTTGAATCGCTTTCGGAAGTCGGCGCGGTAAACGGAACGGCCATGTTTTTGTTCGGGCCTGAACATGAAGGGGGCGGGGAGGCCGTAGGTGTCGAGGAGGAAGGTGCGGAATTCGTCGGTGAGGGGGACGGTGCGGCGTTCGCGATCCTTTGGGACGAAGGTGGGGGTGGAGTCGATGTGGATGAGGCTGAGGGTGAGGTCAAACCATGCGGGCACGGCTTCGATGATTTCGAGCTTTCGCATGCCGGCGTGGAGGGCGCAGTAAAGGACGAATTTTAATGAGGGGTCGGTGCAGGTGTCGAGCACGGCGCGGGCTTCATCGGGGAGGAGGAAGAGGCGGCGCGGCTGGGGGCGGATGCGTGGGGGTTTGATGTCGGCGGTGGGGTCGGTGCCGAGTTTGTTTTGTTCGATGAGCCAGGCGAGCCACCAGCGGACTTGCCGGAGGTAGGCGATGGCGGTCTGGGGTTTGGCTTTGAGGTGATGCGTAAACCAGACGGCGCAGGCGCCGGGGGTGATGTGGCGCGGGGTTTGGGCTGCGGTGGCGGCGGCGAAGCTGCGGAGGACGTAGCGGCGTGAGTCGAGGGTGGCGCGCGTTAATCCTTCGATGCGTTTGGCGGTGATGTAAGCGTCGATCTCTGCGGTGCATTCGGCGGCTGCTGCGCGATGCTGGGGGCCGTCGGTGCGCTTGATGGCTTCGGCTTTGGCGATGGCTTCGGTGAAGTCGGTGGTGCCGAGGGATTGGCGAAGGCGGGGGCCGCCTGGGGTGGGTGTCCAGCGGAGCCACCACGTTTTCTTGCCGGGGTGCTGATAGAGTCCTGGATATGTGGGTCTGCCTGCCAAGGTCTGTCAATTAGCGGGTAAATGGCAGAAATAGCAAGTTAAACGGGCGGCGGGGGAGGCTGGTGGAATGGGCTTTGCCCTTGTGATATGGTCGGGCCGGCGAGATTCGAACTCACGACCTCTTGCACCCCATGAATGAGGTGGGGGAGCTGGGGGGCTTTTGGGGATTGGGTTTGGGTGCGGGGTCTGTCGGGGTGGGGTCTGTCTTTTGGGGGGCGGTGGGGCTTTGAATGGCGGCTTTTGTGGGGGGGTTTGGGGCGGCGTTGGGTGGGGATATGGGGGCGGATTTTGGGGTGGAGGAGGAGGCCGAGGAGCCAGATGAGGAGGATGAGGAGAAGGTCGCGCATGGTTTGAGCTTGATTGTTTTTAGAACTTGGGCAACTTGCCTATATGCGTGACTTGTTTTTTGCTGCGGTTTCGGGCGGGGCGTTTTGGGAGTCGGGGATGGGAGTGGCGATCGGGGTGGTGCTGTTTGTGCTGGCTTTTGTGTCTGCGGTGCTTTGGTTCTTGGTGCCGTTCTGGGTGCATGGGCTTTTGCAAGAGGTGAAGGCGGTGCGGAAGGTGATGGCGGAGGTGCGGTTGGAGCAGGCGAGTTTGCAGGCGGCGCAGCTGGGGCAGCTGAAGGCGATTTCTGCGGCGCTTAATGGGGCGACAATTACGGCGGTGGAGGAGCCGGTGGAGGCGGCGGCGGCGGTGCGGCCTTCGGTGATCGCGCCGGGGCGGGTGCGGCTTTTTAATGGGCGATGAGTTTGCGCCAAGGGCCGCGGATGATGCGGCGGTCGAAGTAGGTGCGATAGTTTAGCGAGCAGCTTTTGGGAAAGTTGATTTTTTCTAACTCGCTTTCTTTTTGGGGTCGGTGGGGGCTTTGTATTCGCTTTCGGGTTCGTTGAGGTGGGCTTTTTGGAGGCTGGAGTGGGCGATGTCTGCGGCGATGCCGTCGGCGTGGGTGGTGCTGGGTTTTTCGCTTTGCGGCTTGGGTTGCAAGACTAGAGGGAATGTGATCGTGCCGCCGTGCTGGAAGTAGGTGAGGCAGGCGCGGAGGGCGTTGCGGCCGAGGCTGACGCCATCGATGCCGGTGGTTTCCTCGAATTTGGCGAGGTTTTCGGTTTCGGTGGCGTCCAGGCGGATGCTGAGGGTGCGGGCGTTTTTGGTGCTCATGTGGACAAATTCAGCTTTTTTCTGTTTTTGTCATCTTTTTAATTTGACTATCCGTGGACAATGTGGACAATGTGGACGTATGAGCGATACGAACACGAAACAAGCACAGCGCTACACGGTGCCGATGGCGACTGAGGTGGCGGTGGAGTTGGAGGAGATTGCGGACAGAACGGGGCTTCCTGTGGCGGCGCTGCTGAGACAGGGGGCGGTCAGAATTATCAATGAGTTTCGGGGGGCGGGATCAGTGACGAGTCAGGCGCTGGAGCCGGTGGCGGCATGATTTTCTAGGGAACAACCAAAACAAAAAACAACAAAGCGGAGGACAACGCGAATGATCAATGAAACAACCAGTTTGAGAAGATGTGATGGGGACGGCGAGCAGTCGCGTGGGATGCCGTCGATGTGTAGTGGGGCGATTGCGGGGCGGGGGCCATTGACGGGGCTGTCGGTGGTAGCGGGGCGGTGTTTGGCGGCTTTGAAGCGGCTAACGGTGGAGCGGGTGCAGCGGAGCTGCGGGGGGTTCAGTGAGGATGATGTGACATGGCAGGCGGGGCTGTGGGAGTGTGGGGAGGCGATGGATGAGCTGTGTGATGCGGGGTGGGTGCGGTTTACGGGGTTTGATGATGAGCAGTGCGAGGTGCCGTGTTATGCGCTGGTGGAGCCGGAGGTGGTGGGGATGCAGGCGGGGGAGACGCGGTATGGGGTGGAGCAGTTGGTGGCGCTGGAGGTGGTGGGGGTGCCGGTGCGGCGCGAGCCGGCGATTGATGATGAGTTGAGCTGGCTGCGGGCGCGTGAGGCGCGGTTGCAGGAGGTGCGTGTGCAACTGGCGACGGAGCGGCGGTGGTGTGAGTGGGAGATGCTGTGTGCGAGGTTGGCGCGGGTTTATGTGAGGTCTGACGAGTTGTGGCGGCGGTGGCGGGAGGGTGCTGGGGCGGTGGCGAATGGGATGTGCAAGAGTTTGGTGGTGGTGGGAGAAGGGAGGGGCGCGTGATGAGGTGCTTTGAGGTGTTGATGGGGTTTGAGAGTCCGCTGTATCATTACACGGCGATGGTGATGGTGCGGGCGGAGGTGGATTGGCTGGCGGCGATGGAGGCGGAGGTGAAGGTGCGGCGGGTGTTTGAGCTGCTGCCGACGGTGCCGGTGGAGATGGTGCGGGTGCGGGCGGTGATCGAGGAGGAGGCGTGGCTGGCGGTGGTGAGTGGGACGCCGATGTGGGGGCGGATGTTGAAGGCGGAGGTGGCGGCTTTGGAGACAGGATTCACAGGATTTCAGGATTAACGGGATTTTCAATTTATGAATATTTACTCTGACAGTGAGATTTTTTTGGCGGGGATGGTGGTGGGGGCTTTGCTTTGTTCGGCGGTGGTGGTGGCGTTTGTGTTGCGGCCGGTGAGGCCGAGGCGGAGACGGGGGGGCGGGGATGCGGGGTCGGTGAGACGGGCCATTGACGAGGCGTATGATGCGGGGCGGGCCAGGGGGCGGGAGGAGGGGCTGGGGCGGATCACGCCGAGGCC
The DNA here is from genome assembly GCA_044368425.1 of Beijerinckiaceae bacterium. Taxonomy (GTDB): domain Bacteria; phylum Pseudomonadota; class Alphaproteobacteria; order Rhizobiales; family Beijerinckiaceae; genus JBIPLL01. The sequence continues at coordinate 1,880 of JBIPLL010000595.1, read as the reverse complement.
GATGATGCGGGTTTCGTCGCGACCTGATGGCGGGTGGGTTGGGGTCACACGAAGGCACGAAGACACGACGATGGAAGGGGGGGTGATTTGATTATGTGTGAGGCTTTGGTTGAGTTGAGGCCGTGGGAGATGTCGTTCAATGGGTATCGGTGGCGGGATATGCCGGGGTGCAATGAGGATGAGAAGAAGGTGAATTTTGCGCTGTTTCGGCGGGGGCTTTTGAAGCTGGAGGAGGTGAAGCTGGAGGTGGAGATTTTGGGGGAACTGCCGGTGGAGGTTTCGGTGCCGATCGTGGATGGGGGGTGGCAGCTTGGGGCTGAGGGGAAGGTGCGGAAGGCGCGGGCGATTTTGGAGGCGCGGGTGCGGCGGGGGAAGAAGAAGCTGCGGGTGGTGCGGGCGGTGCCGTTTGGGAAGGTGGGGTGTGTTTTTGCGCCTGGGCTGGGTCGGGCGAAGCGGGCGGTTTCGAGTGAGCAGGTGACGCTGGTGGCGGAGTATAAGGGGCTTTCGGGGAGGATGAATCGCATGGATTCGCCGAGGTCGATGATGATCGGGGCGGTGCGGCGGATGGGTGGAACTGAGGGGGCGTTTTTGAATGGGCTGGAGCGCGGGCAGGCGTGGACGATGGAGATGGTGGGGTGGGTGCGGGGGGCACTGCCGGTGATGCGGGCGCATGTGGAGGTGGTGGAGGCGACGTTGGGGCGGGTGCGTGTGGCTTGGGGGCGGTTTGAGAGGGGGAGAATGATGAGGAGGCTGTGGATGGTGGATCTGACGCGGGCTTCTGGGTTGAGTGATCAGGCGGTGAAGGATTTTAAGTCGGGCAAGCTGCCGACTTTGAAGACTTTGAAGGCGCTTGAGGTGGGGCTGATGCGGTTGAACAATATGGAGAAGGGGGGCGGGCTGTGAGTGCGCGGGTGTCGAGGCTGCCGGTGCCGCATCATTTGTCTCAGAGTGAGGCGATTGGGTATCTGCGCCGCGGGGTGTTTGAGGATGCGGTGAAGTTTGGGTGGCTGAAGGCGTGTGTGAGGAAGACGGGGCGGGGGCGGGATTCGGTGTTTTATCGGTGGGCGGATGTGGAGGATGTGAGTCTGAGGGTGGCGAGTGGGGAGTATCCGGGTGGGGGTTCGCACGGAGGGCGCGGAGGGCACGGAGGGAGTTTTTTGGATAGGGTTTAACACGTTTTTCGGGATTTTTTTTATGAGTGCGATTTCTGATGTTTTTGAGTTGGCTGATGAGGTGGGGGTGATCCGCTCGGGATGGGCGGGTGAGATGCTGGAGGCGCGGGTGATGGCAGTGGTGCTGCTGGAGTTGTCGGGGGAGTGGAGTTTGGTGGGGGATGAGCGGGGGCTTTGTGAAGGGGTGTTGGAGGATCGGGTTTTGAAGGTGAGGGAGGTGGAGGCGGTGCGGGAGCTTTATGCGCGGCGGGAGCGTGAGGCGATGCTGGCGGGTCAGATTTGGGAAGGGGGTGGGCTGTGAGTTCTTTGGTCACACGAAGACACGAAGGGACGAAGGTGGGGGAGATGAAGCGGGAGATGCTGGCGACGGTGCAGCGGATGGCGGAGGAGCTGGCTTTGGTGACTGAGCTGGATGATGAGGCTGAGGATGCGGTGGCGCGGTTGCGGCTGCATTTGGGCTGGCTTCGGGGTCGCTTTGAGGAGCTGCGGCGGGTGGAGGCGCGGGAGCTGGCGGCGATGCGGCGGGGGTTGCTGCGGGTGGGTGATAAATCGCTTTTAGAGGAGGTGGGGGTATGATGAGTGGGGCTTGGGTGGATGGGACGTGGGCGGCGGTGGTCGATGAGACGCCGGTGGATGTGCTGATGCATGATGAGGAGGGGGTGATGGGGGTGCATGTGAGTCCGGCGCGGTTGAGTCTGCTGTCTCTGC
>JBIPLL010000208.1:0-5590 GCA_044368425.1 Beijerinckiaceae bacterium | reverse complement strand
AGAGCGGCAGCCGCCAGACCTTCTCCTTGTAGACCTGTCCGGCCGAGGAGAAGAACAGGACCGGGCTGTGGGTCGAGGCCACGAAGAGCCGCGCCACGAAATCCTCGTCGCGCGTCGCCATGCCTGAACGGCCCTTGCCGCCCCGGCGCTGCGCCCGGTAGGTCGAGAGCGGCACACGCTTGATATAGCCGGCATGGGAGACGGTCACGACCATCTCCTCGCGCGCGATCAGGTCCTCGTCCTCGACATCGGCATCCCAGTCGAGGATCTGCGTCTTGCGCGGAGTGGCAAAATCGGCGCGCACGGCCGCAAGCTCGTCCTTGACGATGGACAGGATGCGCACGCGCGAGCGCAGGATATCGAGATAATCCGAGATCTCGCTGGCAAGCTTCTGCAACTCGTCGCCAACCTCGTCGCGACCAAGCGCGGTCAGGCGCTGCAGGCGCAGGTCGAGGATCGCGCGCGCCTGCATCTCCGACAGACGGTAGGTTCCGTCCGCGTTCAGCTTGTGGCGGGGATCGTCGACGAGGGCGATCAGCGGCCCGATATCGCCCGCCGGCCAGTCGCGGCCCATCAGGGCCTCACGGGCTGCATTCGGATCGGGCGCCGTACGGATGAGGTGGATCACCTCGTCGATATTCGCAACCGCGATCGCAAGCCCGCACAGGACATGGGCTCGCTCGCGCGCCTTGTTGAGCAGGAACTTGGTGCGCCGGGAAATCACTTCCTCACGGAAATCGACGAAGGCGCGGATGAAGTCCTTGAGGTTCAGCGTCTCCGGCCGCCCCCCGTTCAGCGCCACCATGTTGGCGCCGAAGCTCGATTGCAGCGGGGTGAAGCGGTAGAGCTGGTTGAGCACCACGTCGGGCAGCGCGTCGCGCTTGAGCTCGATGACGATCCGCATCCCGTCGCGATCGCTCTCGTCGCGCAGGTCGGAAATGCCCTCGACACGCTTGTCGCGCACGAGCTCGGCGATTTTCTCGATCAGCGTCGCCTTGTTCACCTGATACGGGATCTCGGTGAAGATGATCGCCTCGCGATCCTTGCGGATCTCCTCGACGCTCGAGACGCCGCGCATGATGATCGAGCCGCGGCCCAGATGATAGGCCGCACGCATCCCCGCCCGGCCCATGATCGATGCACCGGTCGGAAAGTCCGGCCCCGGCACGATCTCGATCAACTCGTCGATCGAGATCTCGGGATTGTCGATATAGGCCGTGCAGGCGTCGATCACCTCGCCGAGATTATGCGGCGGGATGTTCGTCGCCATGCCGACGGCGATGCCGCCCGCGCCATTGACCAGCAGGTTCGGATACCGGGCCGGGAGGACCGTCGGCTCACGCTCGCTGTTGTCGTAATTGTCCTGGAAATTGACCGTGTCCTTGTCGATGTCGCTGAGCAGCGGCATCGCAGCTTTGGACAGCCGGACCTCCGTATAACGCATCGCCGCCGGCGGATCGCCGTCGATCGAGCCGAAATTGCCCTGGCCGTCGGCCAGCATCACCCGCATGGAGAAGTCCTGCGCCATGCGCACCAGCGCGTCATAGACGGACTGGTCACCATGGGGATGATATTTACCGATGACGTCGCCGACCACACGGGCCGACTTGCGATAGGGCTTGTCCGGCGTATAGCCGTTCTCGTGCATCGAGAAGAGGATGCGCCGGTGCACGGGCTTCAGCCCGTCGCGAACGTCGGGCAGCGCGCGGCTCACGATCACGCTCATCGCGTAGTCGAGATAGGAACGGCGCATCTCGTCGGTGATCGACACCGGCCGGATCTCGCCCCCGAACGTGACGGCAGCTCCCGCGCCGTCCTCCGATTTGCCCTTGTCCGCGTTGGTCTTGTCGTTTGCCAAGATTGTTCGACCCATTGCGGCCGCCACGGCGGCCAAGTGCGAAAATGACCCCGCCTATTAACCGATTCACATCCTCGGCGCCACCTTTCCCCGCCATATGCCAGACGTTTCTTTCTCAATCTGCACAAGCATTTAGGAAAGCGGATCCACAGGCGGCACGAGCGGCGCTTTGCGCGGACGCACGTAACACTCTATCCTGCAGCAAAACGCTGGATCGAAGAACGGGGCACGATGAACGACTTCCTGACATCAGCCCTGGTGACGCTTCTCGTCACGCTCGATCCACCCGCGCTCGCGCCGATCTTCGTCTCTCTGACGCGCGGCATGACGCAGAGCGAGCGCCGCCGGGTGGCAATCCGCGCCTGCCTCATCGCCTTCGCCATCATGGCCTTTTTCGGTCTGGGCGGCGACATCGTGCTGAAGGCTTTGGGCGTGGGCCTGTCCGCCTTCCGCATCGCGGGCGGGCTGCTCCTGTTCTGGATTGCCTTCGAGATGGTTTTCGAGCGGCGCAACAACCGCAAGGCCCATACCGCCGATATCGCGATCACCGAGGATCACATCCGCAATGTCGCGGCCTTCCCGCTGGCGATCCCGCTGATGGCGGGACCGGGCGCCATTACGGCCATGATCCTGCTGGCGGGACGCGCCGAAGGGGATCCGGTGCGGCTGGGCGCGCTGCTCGCCCTGCTCGCGCTCGGCATCCTCGCCTGCCTCGCCGTATTTCTCACCGCCGAACGGATCTCTCGACTGCTGGGCATCACCGGTAACGTCGTGCTGACCCGTCTGCTCGGCGTCATCCTGGCCGCACTCGCCGTGCAATTCGTCATTGACGGCATCAAGGCGGTGGCGGCTGGCGGCTGATCAGTGCAGCCGCTCCAGCAGGGCCGCGAAGAGGCGCGCGCGCGGCGCAAGTGACGAGATCAGCCCGTATTCCTGCAGCGTATGGGCGCCATCGCCATCGATCCCGAGCCCGTCCAGCGTCGGAATGCCAAGCGCTGCGGTAAAATTGCCGTCCGCGCCCCCGCCCGTCACGGGCACGTCGTCGAGCCGCTGGCCGAGATCGGCCGCAACGGCCTGCGCCTGCGCCAGCAGGGCGGCGATCTCCGGCGTCTTGGCATAGGGCGGGCGGTTCATCTCGCCCGTCACCTCCACGCGCAGATCGGGATCGTGGGGTCGCAGCGACAGGATGCGCGCCGTGAATTCCGCGGCATCCGCCTCGTTGAGGACGCGCAGGTCCACCGTGAAGCGCGCCTCGCGCGGGATGACGTTGACCGCCGTGCCGCCCGACATCTGCCCGACGGTCGTCGTGACGCCGCGGGCATAATCGGTCATGCCCTCGACGGCCAGGATCTGCCGGGCCGCCTCGCGGATGGCACTGCGACCGTCGGAATGGCGGGAGCCCGCATGGGCCGGGCGGCCCGTCACCACCACGTCGAAGCGCCCCACGCCCTTGCGCGCGGTCACGATCTTGCCGCCGTCTCGCGCAGGCTCCGTCACGAGCACGGCCGCGCAGGGCCGGGCGAGGTCCTCGATCAGCGCGCGCGTCGTTGGACTGCCGATCTCCTCATCCGGCGTGAACACGAAGACAAGCGGACGACTGGCTGCGTCCCGACGCGCCACGTCGAGGAAGCCGGCGAGTGCCAGCGCCACGCCACCCTTCATGTCATAGACGCCCGGCCCATAGAGCCGGTCGCCGTCGATCCGCACCGGCAGCTCGGAGAGCGTTCCGATGGGATGGACCGTATCGAGATGCGAGAGGCACAGGATCGGCTTTTCCAGATTGGCCGGCCCTGCACGCGCGATCAGCACATCGCCAAGCCCGTCCCGGCCGGGGATGCGCTCAAGCGCGACGGATGACCCCGCGAATTCCTCTGCAAGGAGGTCGAGCATCCTGTTCACGGCAGCCGCGTCATGGGTCGGGCTCTCGCAGCGCGCCCAGTTCGAGACGGTCTCGACCAGACGCGCGCTGTCGAACGGATCCGGGCTTTCGGTGAGGTTCATCCGCAACTCCTCGCGATTCGCCCGAAGGATTAGCGCGCGAACGCCGTGCGAACCAGTGGATGCCGCGCGCAAACCGCATGCCTGCCGATGCCATTGCCCCATGAGAGGCCCTGATCGGCTCGGTTGGCGCTCAGACCAATGGCGCTCTTGATGCGCTGCAACAAAAAAGGTGCTGTGATGGTCATCCGTGCGCAAGCCGCCCGTCCACGCCGAGGACCCGAATGACCGACCCGCGCCGCTTCTATCATCCGCTCGCTTTGGGCGCTCCCGCCCCTCTTCGCGAATTGCCGGCCCGGCTCGAACGGATGATCCACTTCGTGCCGCCGCATCTCGAAAAGGTCCGCGCAAAGGTGCCCGAGCTCGTCGGCCAGGTCGATGTCGTGCTCGGCAATCTCGAGGACGCCGTTCCGGTCGATGCCAAGGAAGCGGCCCGCAGCGGATTCATCAGTCTGGCACAGACGGTCAGTTTCGGCGCGACCGGCCTGTGGACGCGCGTCAATGCGCTCGACAGCCCGTGGTTTCTCGATGACGTGATGCAGATCGTCGCGGCGGTCGGCGAACGGCTCGATGTGATCATGCTGCCCAAGGTCGAGGACGTGGCAGACATCCATTACATCGACCGCCTTCTGGCTCAGCTCGAGGCCAGGCACGCGCTGCGCAAGCCGATCCTCGTTCATGCGATCCTCGAAACGGCGCGCGCCGTCGCCAATGTCGAGGCCATCGCGGCTTCGTCTCCGCGCCTGCACGGCATGAGCCTCGGCCCGGCCGATCTGGCGGCCTCGCGGGGCATGAAGACGACGCGCGTTGGCGGCGGCCACCCCGATTATCGCGTGCTGTCGGATGCCGCCACGGATGGCGGCACGCGCGGTTTCGCCCAGCAGGACCTTTGGCACTACACGCTCGGGCGCATGGTGGATGCCTGCATGGCCAATGGCCTCAAGCCCTTCTACGGCCCCTTCGGCGATTTCGCCGATACGGATGCCTGCGAGGCCCAGTTCCGCAACGCCTTCCTGATGGGTTGCGTGGGCGCCTGGTCGCTCCATCCGAGCCAGATCGGCATTGCCAAGCGCGTCTTCAGCCCGGAACCGGCGGAAGTCACCTTCGCCCGGCGCATCATGGACGCGATGCCCGACGGCACCGGCGCGGTCATGATCGACGGCAAGATGCAGGACGATGCCACCTGGAAACAGGCCAAGGTGCTGGTCGATCTCGCCCGCCAGGTCGTGGCCCGCGATCCGTCCATGGCGCAGGTCTACGGGCTCTGAGCCCGGCGCCGGACCCGGCGCATGACGCAATGCTGCGATGCACGGTCGCAAGGCTTTCGCTGGGGAGCATTCGGCATTACATTGGAGCGATGAACAAGATGCTCGACACGCGCGCGAACTCGACCCCGCACGATGCCCGGATGCCGGAGGCTGAGGCACGTCCGCACGGACCGACCGCGCGCAATGCCCGCTTTCGCATCGGCGACGTCGTGCGCCACCGGATCTATCCGTTCCGGGGCGTGATCTTCGACGTCGATCCCGTCTTCGCGAATACCGAGGAATGGTGGCAGTCGATCCCTGCCGAGGTGCGCCCCTCCAAGGACCAGCCCTTCTATCATCTATTCGCCGAGAACGCCGAAACCGAATATGTCGCCTATGTTTCGGAGCAGAATCTCCTGCCGGACAATTCGGGCGAACCGGTTCGCCACCCGCAGGTCGACGAGGTCTTCGAGCGAGACGAGGACGG
>JBIPLL010000615.1:0-5596 GCA_044368425.1 Beijerinckiaceae bacterium | reverse complement strand
TCGCGCTGACCTTCGGCGGCGGCGGCTCGGGCGGCTCGATCACCGGCAACACGATCACCGGCGTCGATTCGGGTGTCATCGTCTCTGGCGCGATTGCCAGCGCCGGGATGGATGTCGCCGACAATGACGTTTCAGGTCTGGACCTGACCGGTGCAAATCCCCGCGGCGTGTTCTTCTCGCCGTCCCCGTCGGGGACTGTTGCCTTCTCCGTCGAGGGCTCGGACGAGAACGACCGGCTGCTGGGTGCTGCGGGAGACGACACGCTCACCGGCCTCGGCGGCAATGACCGTCTCGACGGGCGGACCGGTGCCGATACGATGATCGGTGGCACGGGCAACGATACCTATGTCGTCGACAATGCCGGCGACGTGGTGACGGAAGCCGATGGCGGCGGCACCGATACGGTCGAGGCCAGCATCAGCTACACGCTCGGCGCTCATGTCGAGAACCTGACCCTGACCGGTACCGGCAATCTCGACGGGACCGGTAACGGGCTCGCCAACACGATCACCGGCAATGGTGGCGACAACATCCTCTCGGGTGGTGGCGGAGCCGATACGCTCGTCGGCGGCGCGGGCACCGACACCGCAAGCTATGCGACTGAACTGACCTCAGCCGCCTTCAGTGTGGTAGCCGGCAGCTGGCAGGTCGCGGCGGGTGCTGACGGCACCGACACGCTGACCGGCATCGAGCGCGTGGTCGATGCGAGCGGCGACGCGTTCCTGCTCGTGAATAGCGGCGACTCGATTCAGGCCGCGATCAATGCGGCCTCGGACGGCGACACAATCCTTGTGGCACCCGGCACCTATGCCGAGGCGCTCAGCGTCACGAAGAGCGTGACACTCAAGGCCGTGGGCGCGGTGACCATCGAGGGCGCGAGCGCGAACGGCGCGACGATTACGATCGGCGCCGACGACGTCACCATCGACGGCTTCACCATCGACAATAACAGCGCACCCGACGGTCGCGCGGTGGCGCCGGGCGGCTTCGACGGCACGGTGATCACCAACAACACGTTCGTGGACGCCTTCCGCGGCATCCAGGGCGACTTCTTTGGCGTCCCGCAGAACATCACGATCACGAACAACACCTTCGCGCCGACGGTGCAGTTCGGCATCGCCGGCACCGAGGGCATGACCATCACGGCGCTGTCCGGCAATACGTTCGAGACGGGCGTGGAAGGGATCGGGCTTGGCGCGGGCGTCGTCCTGCCTGGCTCGATTGCCGACCTGCTTGCGGCCAACTCGTTCGATCCGTCGGGCGATGCCGCGACGCCGGGCTATGCGCTCAAGGATTACCGCCCTGTCCCGAACACGATCCATGTGACGGCGGGCGACTCGATCCAGGCCGCCATCGACGCCGCCTCGCCGGGCGACGTGATCATCCTGCCGGCGGGCACCTTCAGCGAGAGCCTGACCATCAACAAGGCGGTGACGCTGCAGGGAGCCAAGGCCGGAACCGACGGCGATGCGGCTGCGGGCCGTGATGCGGCGGGCGGCGCCGGCGAGACGACGCTCATCGGGCGCCATCAGGTGACCACCGGGGATGCGGTTGTCATCGACGGCCTGCGCTTCGTCAACGACGCGACCAATACGGGCAATGGCCCGGCTGGCATGCTGTCGCTTCCGGGCAAGGCCTCGGCCGATACGACGATCACCAACAGCATCTTCTGGTCCACCGTTCCGGGCGGCGCCAATGGCGTCGATGACCGGGCCATCTTCGTCGGGCCAACGGCGGGCGGCAAGGTCACGATCAGTGACAACCTGATCGCCGGTTCACAGACCGGCACCTTCACGACCGCATCGTGGGGCCGCGGCATCTGGTCCGACGGCAACGGTTCCGGCGCGGGCGCGAGCGTCGAGATCGCCGTCACCGGCAACACATTCCAGTATGTCCGCTCCGGCATGAATCTCGACAATGTCGGGACCGGCAATCTCGACGTCTCGGACAACCTGTTCCGCGACGGCACCACCGCCATCTCCATGGGCGGCACCGGCACGCCGGCCGGCATCGCGAACAATACGTTCGACAGCATCGGCACCGAGTTCAATCTGCGTAACCTGCCGGGCTCAACCTCCTTCAATGCCGACACGTCCGGCAATGCGACGGACGGGAGCGCAGGCGAGATCTTCGTCATTTCGGGCGGCAATGGCGCGGACGGCCTCGTCGGCACCGACGGCGACGACTATATCGACGGCAACGCCCTCAACGCGACGGCGCCGGACGGCGACACTCTCTCCGGTGGCGACGGCAACGACACTCTGGTCGGGCGTGGCGGCAACGACATCCTGAGCGGCGGCAGCGGCAACGATACCGCGCTTTACGGCACCGACCTGACGCCGGCTTCGTTCTCCATCGTCAGTGGTGAATGGAACATCGCAGACGGCACGGGCGGCACTGACAAGCTGTCGGGCGTTGAGTTTGCGACGGACTCGACGGGCCAGCGCTTCGTGCTGGTGGGTGCCGGCGGTGTCGGCTCGATCCAGGCCGCCATCGACATCGCGTCGAACGGGGACACGATCCTCGTGGCAGCAGGCACCTATCTGGAGGCGCTGAATGTCTCGAAGAGCGTGACGCTGAAGGCGTTGGGCGCCGTCACTATCGAGGGCGCCGACGCTCTGGGCACGACGATCCAGATCGCGGCCGACAACGTCACCATCGACGGTTTCACCATCGACAATAACAGCGCGCCGGACGGTCGCGGCATCGCGCCGGGCGGCTTCGACGGGGCGGTGATCACCAATAATACATTCATCGACTCGCTGCGCGGCATCCAGGGCGACGTTCTGGGCCGCCCGACCGACATCACGATCACCAACAACGTCTTCGAATCGTCGGTGAGCTACGGCCTTGCCGGCACCGAGGACATGACCATTACGGACATCTCGGGCAACACGTTCAACACGAGCGTGGAAGGCGTGGGACTGGGCGACGGCGTCGGCCTGCCCGGCTCCATCGGCGACCTTCTGTCGAGCAACACTTTCGATCCGAGCGGCCCGGGCCTTCCCGACGGCTATGCAGTCAAGGACTATCGGACGAACACGATCCACGTCACCGACGGCACCTCGATCCAGGCGGCCATCGACGCGGCCTCGCCCGGCGACACGATCCTCGTCGAGGCCGGCACTTACGCCGAGACGCTGAACGTCTCGAAGAGCGTGACGCTCAAGGCTGCCGGCCCCGGCGTCGTCATCGAGGGCGCTGACGCCAATGGCGTCACGATCATGATCGGCGCCGACGACGTGACCATCGAAGGCTTCACCATCGACAATAACAACGCGGTGGACGGGCGGGCCATTGCGCCCGGCGGCTTCGACGGGGCGGTGATCACCAACAACACCTTCGTCGATGCGTTCCGCGCCATCCAGGGCGACTTCTTCGGCCGCCCGACCGACATCACGATCACCGGCAACACCTTTACCTCCTCGGTGAGCTTCGGCCTTGCCGGCACCGAGGGCATGACGATCTCGGCGTTGTCGGGCAACATTTTCGAGACGAGCGTCGAGGGCATCGGACTGGGCGCGGGCGTGACGCTGCCGGGCTCCATCTCCGATCTTCTCGCCGAGAACACGTTCGACGCCAGCGGTGCCGGCGGCACGAACGGCTATGCGGTGCGCGACTATGTCGGCAACACGATCTATGTGACCGACGGCGGCTCGATCCAGTTCGCCATCGATCAGGCTTCGCCCGGTGACATGATTGTCGTGGGTGCGGGCGTGTTCGCCGAGAGCCTCACGATCAACAAGGCGATCACGATTCTGGGCGTTCAGTCGGGCGTGGAGGGTGCCCACTCCGAACGCAATGCCGCGACGGGCGCCGGTGAAACCACGATTATCGGTCGCCACAGCGTGACGACCGAGAACGCGGTTGTTCTCGACGGTCTGCGCTTCCTCAACGACGCGAGCAATTCGGGCAACGGCCCGCTCGGCATGCTGTCGCTTCCGGGCAAGGCCACGGCCGACACCACGATCACCAACAGCATCTTCTGGTCAACGGTAACCGGCGGCGCGAATGGCGTTGACGATCGCGCCATCTCGGCCGGCCCCACGGCCGGCGGCTCGATCACCATCACCGACAACCTGATCTCGGGCTCGCAGACCGGCGCCTTCAGCACGGCCTCGTGGGGGCGCGGCATCTGGTCGGACGGTGGCGGCGTCGCGCTCGACGTGACGGGCAACACGATCCAGTACGCCCGCACCGGCCTGAATCTCGACAATCCGGGCAGCGGCAATCTCGACGTGTCCGACAACCTGTTCACGACGAACGGCTCGGGCATCTCCCTGGGCGCCTCCGGCACGACCGACGGCATCGAGAACAACACGTTCGACCAGGTTGGCACCGACTTCAACCTGCGTAACGTCCCGGGCAACGTCACCTTCAATGCCGGTGCGACCGGCAACGAGACCGATGGCGATGCAGGCGAACTCCTCGTCGTTCTTGGCGGCAACGGCGCCGATACGCTCACCGGAACCGCCGGCGATGACGTGCTCGACGGCAACAACCTGAGCGCCTCCGCCACCGACGCCGACACGCTCGACGGCGGCGCTGGCAACGATACGCTGCTGGGCAAGGGCGGCGATGACCGGCTCATCGGCGGCACCGGCAGCGACACGATCGACGGCGGCGCGGGCTTCGACACGGCGGTCTTCGCGGAGTCTGTCGCCAGCTACAATGTCGTCAACAATGGCGGCGGCAGCTTTGCCGTCACCCATATCGCCTCTGGCGATGTCGACACGCTGACCAATATCGAGGCGCTCGAATTCGCCGATGCGCCGGCAACCGACATCACCGTCGGGACGATCACCCCGCTGCCGGAAAATACCGCTACGGAGACGCTCGTCGCGACGCTGAACCTCGCCGATGTCGATGCGTTCCAGGGCACGCTGACGACCGACAATTCCGCCTTCGAGGTGAAGAATGTCGCCGGCCAGTGGGGCCTCTATGTCAAGGCAGGCAACGCCTTCGACCGTGAGAGCGTCGCGTCGGTCGCGGTCAACGTGACGCTCGAGGACGGTCCGACCGAGGTCGTCCTGCCTGTGACGATCCCGATCGCGGATGTGGACGAGTTCGACGTTTCGGCTCCGACCGATGCGAACGCGGCGGCCAACACGGTTGCCGAGAATGTCGCCGTGGCAACGCTCGTCGGCGTCACCGCTTCGGCGAGCGATGCGGACGCAGCCACCAACGGCGTGACCTATGCGATCACGGGAGGAACGGGCGCGAGCCTGTTCGACATCGATGCGGCGACCGGTGTCGTCAGCGTCAAGGCTCCGATCGACTTTGAGACGACCGGAGCCAGCCGGACGATCGAGGTCACGGCGACCTCGGCTGACCTCTCCACCAATGTCAGCACCTTCACCATCGCCATCACCGATGTGGACGATGCCGCGACCGACCTCACGGTCGGGACTGTCGCCGCGCTTGCCGAGAATACGGCGACAGAGACGCTGATCGCGCCGCTGACCGTCACCGATCAGGACGATTTTGCCGGCACGGTCACGGTCAATGATGCGCGCTTCGAGGCGAAGGAGGTCGGCGGCAGCTGGGGGCTTTATCTCAAGGCCGGCCAGACCATCGACCGCGAGGCGGGTGCATC
>JBIPLL010000608.1:0-5613 GCA_044368425.1 Beijerinckiaceae bacterium | reverse complement strand
AAAACCAGTTAAAACTGAGAATATACTCTCTTTCATTTTTCTCCTTTTTGAAAATCTGGATGGTCAAGTGGGGTAGCAACGGTAACTAAAGCACCACATTTAGCACACTCCCCATCCAATGTATATAGCCCTATCTCATAATCTAATGGATCAATTTTTACATTAACCTTTAGAAGATCGCATCCACACTCAGGGCAATTTGCTGTAGGTATTCCTCTTGCATTAATCATTTGGAATGTCCTTTGGATAGATTTTTTCTAACTTTTTAAAAGCATTTTTTAGTCTATGTATAGATAGTTCACTTGGATTGTTTAAATCATATTCTATTTCATCTCTATACTCTAATAGAGCAGCATGAACATCTTCTATGTATTTGTATGCGATGTCACGAGTTTCATTTAAAAATGACAATAGGTGTTCTTTTTCGGTAGGCGCTTCATTAGATCGTGCACTTAAGACTTCAATATCTGCAATTGCTTGATCTATTGCAATTATTAACTGCAAGTTTACATTTTTTAATCTTACAATTATTATTGATAGTGCAGTTATTATAGTAAAAACAATTAAAAATATAAAGAACTCAAGCATTTCTACCCTCATGTGTTACCCAATAATACTTGCACTTAGAGCAGCATGGACTATTGTAGATGCTATGCTTTGCATAACCAAACCTTGCGTAGAACATAGGGTCCTTATCAAATAGACTTGCCTTATGTGTTGTAACTACACGCATAAGTTTTGTCTTATCGTTCCAAAAAGATGGAGGATTGTCTCCCCAAATATCCCAGCATAAATCTTTTAAGTTATTAAGATTAGCCTCATTGTTTTCTGTACGAATACCTCGGCTGCGAGCCTCAACAATCATAGCCTGAACATATTTCCAAAGTCCTTTTTCATAGCCTTTCCACATTAGAACTGCAGGATGATTTCTCCAGCCACCACCTTTAGATTTGCCAGAGAGAACATTTAAAATCTGATAGCACTCAAGAATTTGCTTGTTTAATCGTTTGCTATCAAGCATACTAGCGGCTACTGTTGCATTTGCTGATGGTAAAAATGTTTGCATAACTTCTCCTTATATCCAATACTTCAGTATAGCAGTTATCGCTAAAATTGTCCACAATATATTAAACCATATTATGGTTGGAAGAGTCTTTACTGTTGACGACCATATTAATGCTACGCTTGATACCAGCGCAAAAATGTATAGCCACCACCACTGTTTGCCAAATAATAAGCCTGGGAATATAATTGATATTTTTGTCATAAACGCAAAAAATTCAACCGTGTTAGGCTTAGTCCAATAAGACTTGTGTCCCATTGTTTTTAATGCATTTAACCACTCTGTTCTAAATTTCATTGTAGGTTTTCCAAAAATTGTTTGTGGTCCATACACTCATGTGATTTATATTTTTGATAGTTTAAGTAGTAATCATAGCCTTCAAGTTCTTTATTGTATTTTTTTATATTGTTAATATAATCTTTAGCAATTGATTTGTTAATATTTTCAATTCCAGATCCTATTACAAACCAACTTGAGAATGGCCACATACCTTCAGAATCATTTTTATTTGGCAACCTATGCTGCCATAACGTAAGTTTTTCTTTTAGTTTTTCAGGTGCATTGTCATAAGAAAATTTTTGCCAAAACTTGGTATCTTTTCGTAAACCCATATAATGAAAATATATAAAGTTAACAATTTCATTATTTGTTGCTGCAATAATTTTATTGAATTCATTTCTTATTGGAGAAACATTATTTGTAATCCATTCTGGTCCTGCAAAAATTTTATTTAATGCAAATATGCTCACCCATAACGAGGTTGCTTCTAATGGCTCTATAAAACTTGAAGATAAACCTATTGCAATGCAATTATTTATCCAGGATTCTTCATAACATCCAGCATTAAACTTAAACCCACCCCTACCTTGTCTTGGGTAGAATGGCTCATACCCCAAAAATTCTTCTATTTCTTTTATTGCTTCTGCTTCAGATATTAATGAAGAGTCATACACATACCCGCAACCAAATCTACTTTGTAATGGTATTTTCCACATCCATCCATACTTCATAGCGATGGCTTCAGTATATGGCGGAATTTGATCTTCCATATCAATAAAGAATGGAACAGCAGCATCAACTGGAAGAACATCATGGTAACTCTTCCAGGGTGAATCAAAAACTTTTCCTATTATTAATCTATGAAAACCACTGCAATCAAAAACAAAATCACAATTAACTATATCAGAATTATCCAATGTCAAACTTTTAACATAATGATTTGAATCTAAAGAAACTTGTTTAATGGTATTTTCTATAACTTTAATTCCACGACTTATGCCTATTTCTTTTAGTCTATTGGCAAGTTTAGTAGCATTAAAATGAATTGAAAAACTGGATAATTGCTGATAATCTGAAATTTTATTTTTATTATTTACGTCTTTTAAAATAAATGGTGACTTGTTATTTTCTGAAATTTTTTCTGTAAAATCGATCTCATTAACTGCATTGTTTAATGAAAGACTGGATACTAGCAATGGGTATGTTGCCGTCCTCTTAGATCTACTTGCACTTATATCCAGTTGATTGTCAGTAGTTGCGAAACCATGGTAGTAAAATTTATTATCATTATTCCAATTTGTAAACTTGATTCCATTTTTTAATGTTGCATCACAATTTTTTATTAAATCAGAAACTGGAACATCTAAAGATTCAAAAAATTCTACTAACTGAGGTACAGATCCTTCGCCAGCCCCAAGTATGCCTATCTCTTTAGATTCGATTACTGTAACATCAAAATCTGAATATGCTTTTTTAACAGATAAAGCGGTCAGCCATCCAGCAGTACCACCACCAACAACGACTATTTTTTTAGTCACTGCTCTTTGCCACCTTCACGAACTAAAAGGACGATAGCACCATTATCTTCAAGAGCCTTCTTAACTCTTATCATATACTCTACAGCACGACGCTTATCTTCATCTGGAAGACGCATAAATAACTCTTCTTTGGCCTTAACTGTAATAAAATTATCATGATCTATTAACTGCAGCCTAAACCCCTGTGGTGCAAAATGATCTAATGACCTAAAGGCCCTACGCATAGTATCTGTATACATTATTTTCTACCCCATTTAATTTTATTCCAACCACGCTCATGGAAGTAATAAAGAATTGTTTTTGTAACTACCTCGAAACTTGCGATTGCACCTGCTGTGACAGGCTCTTTAGTTATGACCCAAGAGATAACAAATGTATCTGCTGTGCCGATGACACGCCATGTAATAGCCTTTAGTGCTGATCTTTGTTTGGATACACTCATGCTGGCCAGTCCATATTCTTAATTCCAATCTTATCTATGGCTTTAGATACCCATTTCTTTACGTTTTTGCGTAGCCGATATAGCATGAATGTCTGCCCCCAAATCCACTTGCTCAATCTTGTATCCGACATCACGACCATAAACAATGTTGGTAATGTTAGGTAATCTTAGTACTAATGCGCCATCCATAAACTCATCCTTAGCAATGTAACCCTTTACCTGATCAAAAGTAAGGGGGTCTTTCTCGCTTGTATTGTATGTATTACGGACTCCCAGTAACACTTGCTCTGTTCTTTTCCCCGCTTCTTTGTAAAGGGCGTGGTGGCCTTCGTGCCATGGCTGGTACCTACCCAACATAAGTGTTGTAGGTGCAGACCAATCATGAAGATTAAACTCCTTAATAATTTCTGTCGCCTTTTCATTTGGATCCCACTCATGACTAATAAAAGCCATATCAAAGTGGCTAGGAACCTCAAACATTTTATTTGTATCTTCGAATCTACCTTCTTCAATTGTTTCCATGTAGATTAAAATATCTGGCTTTCCAAATGCTGCACGAGTCAATTCTGTGGGACATACAAAGTCAACAATGACTGGGGCAACTCCCTGCTTTGCAATCAAGCGAGCCATCTCACCCATACGTCGTGCCTGTTCAATTCTATCTTCATGACTAAAACCTAAGTCTGAATTGACTGTTGCACGAACCTCATCTGCGTTAAGATGAATAGCATTAATGCGTTCTTTAAGTGCCTTGGCCAGTTCAGTTTTCCCTGATCCTGGAAGACCTATAATCTGAATAATCATTCAAAGTCCCTCTGTTTCTCAAATATTGTATTGATATCTTCTTCCATTATATCAAATGATCGAGTATCATGTTCTTTGCATACAGGCTTAATGGCATAACCATCAGCGATTATAGTTATAGCAAAACCACTACAATAATAACATTTTGATAAAATATCTTTATTTTTTTTCCTTAAAAAATCTAGATACTCTTTGTTATTCACTTATAGCCTTCTTCAGTAGTAAGGTGCTTCCATGTATTGCCCCAATCACTTTCGGTTTTATGGCTATTAAACTCTTTTGAAATTGCTCCTGCTTCCAAATAAATACCGCCCCATACACCGTATTCTTTGCTTGATACTCCTACAGCAAAGCACGTCTGCACAACTGGGCACTCGATGCATAAAGCATCAATTGCTGGTCTTAGTAACTCTTCTTCTTCGTATTTATCAAAGAATAAATTTGTATCATAATCTAAACAAGAGGCAGAGTCTTTCCATTTAAGTTTGTGCATACCCCAGCACTAGCCTTTCTGGAATATCCCAGCCATTCCTATTTGGCTCAAATCTTTTTGACATACACCAGTGACCGTTTACATAAACCCCATTCTTTGATGTCTTAGCCTTATCAGATTTATATACACTAACTACAGTCCACCCATCCCAAAATAAACCTTTATTTTTGGATACAATCTTTTCCATTTGATCTAATTCTTTTACTATCATTTTTCTCCTAGTATTGAAATATTCCGACTTCGATATTATTTAATTGTGCTTGTGCTACTAACTTTGATACATTTTCTTTTGGCTTTGATAAAAATACAAAATAATTAATATCTAAAATATTTTCTGACATCCACTGTGGTGCCACTTTAAACATTTTAATTTTTTTGCCACGGGACTTCATTCCCTTTTCAGAAACATTTACAAACTCCATAACCATTTTATTTACATTTGCTGGACCAGCAGTGTATATATAAAAGTATTCGTCATCATCGGCCATAGTTGATAAAGCAACGCCTACGGCACGAAGAAAAACCTGGTAGTCATTAAAACTACTAGTACCCTGAACCCCAACGATCATCAAAAGCCTCTTCTCTTAATCTGTCAATGATAAATATCATCTTATCTAATTGTACCTTATTCATGGTCATTGTGTCAACTTCTTTTGTAGTTTCTTTATCAACAATGCCATGGTGCAGTTCTGCGGTATAAAAAACGTTATCCTTAATCCAATAGGCCTGATCGTCCATGATTATTACCCTGATGTTGACATTTTTATCATGTTTTGCAGATTGCCTATTTACTTCTTTTTTCTTTTTCTGTACAGGATTAGCATCCCTGTCAAACAAATAATGGTTCCTGCTCTGAGTAGACTTAGAAAATTTTAGCCTTGATCTTAGCACATCATATTTATTTTGAATACGGACAAGAAAATATACAAAAACAATAGCAGATAAAAATCCTATAATATATTCCATTGTATCACCAGGACAATTATACTACTGT
>JBIPLL010000262.1:0-4836 GCA_044368425.1 Beijerinckiaceae bacterium | reverse complement strand
GCCGCAGCTCCGCTAATCTTCGGCGCAGCGCTGGCCGCATGGGGCCTGCAGGCGATCTGGCTGACTGCCGCAGTCGGGGTCTTGGCAACGCTGGCGCTGCTGCTTCTCAGGCCGAAGTGAGTTGCTGCACATCAGGCCGCCAAAGTGGATTGACCCGATCAGGCGGCACGGAAAGGCCGATGCGTTGCCATGGGAGCCGCCCGGCGGCCGGCAGGCGCTCCGCCAGTCCGACCAACAGCCCACATGTCCGGGAGCGTTCGGCGTCATGTCGCTTGGCTCGCCAATGCCATTGGCGTTGCCCCATCGAGACGGCCAATGGCTGCAAGCTCTGCCTTGAGCGGGGCAAGATCGAGTTCGCCGATCGGGAGATCGACGAAGGCAGACACCCTCTGGCTGAGCTGCCGGTCGGCAATCAGGATCGCAGCGCGTTCCCCGACTTCGGAGGCCCCCGACTATACCGGATCTGCAAACAGCACCCGGTGCTTTGTGGCAAGGGCGTTGCAACTCCTGCCGGGTCGGCGCGGGCGGGCAGGATGGCGGCCCTCAGGCCACGTTGTCGCGGTGGATCGACATCGGCCGAAAGCTGACCGGCTAGCAGCCTGGCGATGTCGCCTGCCGCGGCAGCGTCCAGCGATGGCGTGACGCCTGAGGGGCACCGGGCATGTCGACCGAACCTGCATGGGTAGGCTTCGGCGCGCCTGGTCCACGCCGAGGCTGGCGGGCCTGCAGCAGGCTGCGTCGTGGTCTCGTGTTCCGTCTATCCCCCAGCAAGGAGGCTCGCATGACGCGGGTCATCGAGAGCGCATGCATCGACGCGCTCGTTCCCAGCGCCGGCAATGCCCGGCGCCATTCGAAGAGCCAGATCCGGCAGATCGCCCGCAGCATCGATACGTTCGGCTTCATCGCCCCGGTCCTGGTCGATGAGCAGGGCAGGGTGCTGGCTGGCCATGGTCGGCTGGAGGCGGCTCGTCTTCTGAAGCTCGCTCAGGTCCCGGTGCTGCGGGTCGAGCATCTGAACGAGGCGCAGAAGCGGGCCAATTTGCTGGCCGACAACCGGATCGCGCAGAATGCAACCTGGGATCCTCGGCAGCTGGCGCTGGAGTTCCAGGCGCTTCTCGAACTCGAGCAGGTGTTCGAGCTTTCGGTCACCGGGTTCGCGATGGGGGAGATCGATGCGACGCTCGAGATCCTGAGCGGGGGCGACGAGCCGGACGGCATCGATGACATGGTCGAGCCCGATCCTGCGCTGGCCGTCTCGGGCCCCGGCGACCTGTGGCTGCTTGGGCCTCATCGACTGGCGTGTGGTGACGCGCGCTCCGAGGTCTCCTACCGGACATTGATGGTGGACGACGTCGCGGACCTTGTCTTTGCCGACCCGCCCTACAACGTGCCGATCGATGGCCATGTTAGCGGTAAGGGCCGAAACAGGCATCGGGAGTTCGCGATGGCGAGCGGGGAGATGGGGGAGGAGGAGTTCGTCGCCTTCCTGCGCGCGGTGATCGCGCAGCTCGTGGCGTTCTCCCGAACAGGGAGCGTTCACTTCCTGTGCATGGACTGGAAGCATATCCGCGAGCTGCTTGAGGCCGGTCGCGGCCTCTATGACAGCCTTCTCAGCCTGTGCGTCTGGAACAAGAGCAATGGCGGAATGGGAAGCCTCTATCGCCCGAAGCACGAACTCGTGGCGGTGTTCCGCCATGGACCGGCGCCGCATGTCAACAATGTCCAGCTCGGACGTCACGGGCGCAAGCGCAGCAATGTCTGAGACCACGCGGGGCTGAATGCGCCGGTAGCCGGGCGGGAGCGGGCGCTGGCCCTGCATCCAACGATGAAGCCTGTGGCGCTCGTGGCCGATGCCATCCGTGACTGCTCCATCCGTGGGGACCTCGTACTCGACCCGTTCTGCGGGAGCGGAACCACGCTCATTGCTGCAGATCGGACCGGGCGCGTGCCGCGCTGCATGGAGATCGATCCACTCTATGTCGATGCGGCGGTGCGGCGCTGGCAGAAGGCGAGCGGGAAGAGGGCCGTGCATGGTGTGACAGGTGTCCTCTTCGACACGCTGCGACGGGAGGACTGCTGATGGCCCGTCACAGGCAAGACGAGCCAGACGCGCCCACGGTTGTGAAGCAGGAGCGCGTCCAGGAACCCGGTCCAGCGTGTCAAGCGGTGGGCTATGGCCGCCCACCGGTTGCGACGCGCCTCAAGCCGGGACAATCGGGCAAACCGTGTGGCCGACCGAAGAGCCGGCGGAGTTCGGCGGAGGACTTTCTCCAGGAGACCGCAGCCTTCCCCAACGGCGCGCATGATGACCAGGTTGATGCGCTGTCGCAGGCGCTGGGCTGGATCACGCAGCGCAGTCGCCGCTCTGGCCTGAGCTGGGCGAGCATCCCGCTTTATTGAGGTCGGCAAGGCGTGGCTCAAGGGCAGGCCAACAAGGTCTGGCAGGCGAGGCCGGCCCGTGGCGCCTCCGCAGTGTCGCCGGCGCCCGCAGGCGAAGATTGCGCTCGACTTCCGGGGGGTGTGACGCATTGCTGGTGCTGCGCCTTGGTTGGCGCAGGCTCCCCACCCCGCCTTCTTGCCGGCAATGGCAGGCCGCTGCGGGGTCGCGGCAGTGACGGCGCAGGGCCGTCGCTGCCCGCTGAGGATGCCATGACCCGCCTGACCGATACCCAGCTCGTCACGCTCTCGCGTGCGCTCCAGCGCGAGGACGGGGCTGTGACCATCCCGCCGACCCTGAACGGGGCCGCGGCGGAATGCTTCGCGCGGACCCTGGTCAGGCGCCAGCTGGTGCGGATCGTCCCGGCAACGGCGGGCATGCCGGTCTGGCGGCGCAGGGAGGACGGAGAGGCCGAGGCCCTTGTGATCACCGATGTGGCCTGCGCGGCGCTGGGCGTGGCCACCCCGCCCGAGCCGCCGGCCGCATCGGGTGGAGACGATCCACCCGACCAAGACCCGGACGATTGCCGCCCGGTTGCCTGTGGTCCCCGCTGGCCCGGCAAACCGTGCGCAGGCGGTAAGCGGGATGCCGTTCTGGCCCTGCTGCGTGCTTGCGAAGGGGCCACGATGGCGCAGATCGCTCGGGTGACGGGCTGGCAGGCCCATTCGATCCGGGCCTTCCTCTCGGGCCTGCGCAAGGCAGGCCAGATCGTGATGCGCTCACAGCGCGACGGCATCACCGTCTATCGCGTGGCAGATCGGGACGCTGCTGCGACGCCAGTCGATTGTCCGCCTGCCCCGGTCACGGCGGGTGAGGGACGATGATGACCGGAGCGCAAAACGTGGGTTCGACCTCGGAGGCAGAGGCGCGGTCCGAGGCAGCCCCCACTGACAATGACGCCTTCGACCTGCAGGGGCTGCGCCGTGCGACCATCCATGAGTTGCGAGCGATCTGGCGCCGGACCTTCCGGCGCCATCCGGGCCCCGGTCTGACGCGGGCTCTCCTGATCGGCATGATCGCCTTCCAGCGGCAGGCCGAACGGCATGGGCACCTTGCGGCACGGCACGAGGCCTTCCTCGACCGGGTTGCTGCCCGCATCGTGCAGGCGCGGGCAGGGCCCGGCGGGGACGAGCCTGTGGACGGGGCGCAGGGACAGGGCCGCCCGCACCGCAAGCCGCGTCCGCTTGTGCCACCGCTTCCCACCAACAGCCTGCAGATCGGCACCGTCCTCGTGCGGGAGTGTAACGGCCGCAGCGAGGCCGTCACCGTGGTCGAGGGCGGCTTCCTGTGGGGTGGAACCGTCTATCCGACGCTGAGCGCTGTCGCCAACGCCATCACCGGGCGACACTGGAACGGCTGGGTGTTCTTCGGGCTGAAGAGGCCTGCGTCGCGCCGCAGGGCTGACAGCGCGTCATCGCCGGCCGTGGCGATGCCGGAGACGCCCGCGCCAGCGAGGCAAGTATCCCGCGGGGCTGCATCCCCTCTGGTCGCCACGCCCCCGTCCGCGCGCCGGCGGGGCCGGCCGCCGAAGGTCCATCCCGTCGGCATGGAGGCCAACCCATGAGCACCAGGCCCCGCACGCTGCGCTGCGCCGTCTATACCCGCAAGTCGACCGACGAGGGCCTCGAGCAGGACTTCAACTCCCTGCACGCCCAGCGCGAAGCCTGCGAGGCCTATATCGCCTCGCAGCGCCACGAGGGCTGGACGCTGGTGAAGACCGCCTTTGACGATGGCGGATTCTCCGGCGGCTCCATGGAGCGCCCGGCGCTCAAGGCCCTGCTGGCCGCCATTGCGGCGAAGGCCATTGACGTGGTCGTCGTCTACAAGGTCGACCGCCTGACGCGCTCGCTGACCGACTTCGCCCGCATCGTCGAGATCTTCGATGGCAACGGCGTCTCGTTCGTCTCCGTCACCCAGTCCTTCAACACCACGACCAGCATGGGCCGGCTCACCCTCAACGTGCTGTTGTCCTTTGCCCAGTTCGAGCGCGAGGTGACCGCCGAGCGCATACGCGACAAGGTCGCGGCCTCGAAGCGCAAGGGGATCTGGATGGGCGGGCCGGTGCCGCTGGGCTACCGGGTCGAGGCGCGACGGCTTGTGGTCGATCCGCTGGAGGCGCAACAGGTGCGCTTCATCTTCTCCCGCTACCTTGAACTGGGCAGCTTCACGGCGCTGCTTGGCGAACTGTCGGCGCGCGGCATGGTCACCAAGCAGCGAACGCTCGCAGACGGCTCCCGGCGCGGGGGCATTGCCTTCGCGCGCGGATCGCTCGGCCATCTCCTGGGCAACCGGGTCTATCTGGGCGAGATCCGGCACAAGGCCAGCAGCTATCCCGGCGAGCACGAGCCGATCGTCGAGCGGGAGCTGTTCGAGGCCGTGCAGGTGATGCGTGCGGCGCA
>JBIPLL010000206.1:0-5621 GCA_044368425.1 Beijerinckiaceae bacterium | reverse complement strand
CCTGTGGCCTCCCTACCTGTTTGCGGCCAGCTATCTTGGCCAGGCGGCCGTGGCGCTCCTCGCGATGGCCTTGCTCTCCTTCGTGGATATTCCCCGACTGGCTGGCGAGAGCGCCGGGGGAGGGCGGTCCCTGATGGAGGTGGCGCGCCAGCCGGCCTTTATCGTGGCGGCCATCTGCGGTGTCGTCACCTATGCGCTCATGAACTTTGTCATGACGGCCGCGCCGCTGGCGATGAGGCTGTGCGGGCATCCGATCACGGATTCAAACCTGGCGATCCAGTGGCATGTCATCGCCATGTATGCGCCAAGCTTCGTGACGGGATCGCTGATTGCACGCTACGGTGCCGGGCGCGTGGTGGCTGCCGGCCTCGTCCTGACGGCGGGTGCGGCAGTCGTCGGCCTGATGGGGCAGGGCGTCTGGCATTTCTGGATCGCGCTGATCGTGCTCGGCGTCGGCTGGAATTTCGGCTTCATCGGCGCCTCTGCCATGGTCACGCAGACGCATCGGCCGGAAGAGCGCACGCGGGTGCAGTCCTTCAACGACTTCCTGATCTTCGGGACGATGGCGGTGGGGTCGTTCTCGTCCGGTCATATCCTGACGGAACAGGGCTGGAATGCTGTCAATCTCGTCGTATTTCCACCGGTGGCACTGGCACTCGCTATGCTTGCCATCCGTGCCATGCGGGGCCGGCGTGCCGCGTGAGGCGCAACGCGACGGAAAAATGGTGGATTGGCATTAGACCGATACCATCCGTGCAAAGTCGGATTTGCGATTCCCCGTTAAAGTGTGGCAGTTAGTCCCGGCTCTTAGGGGGGCACGGGGAAGAGGGCGCGACATCGCTGCGGCGGGTGGTGCCTTGCACCGGTCTTCCTCCACCAAGGACAAGACCAATGACCGCTATGACGTTGATCATCTTCGGCGGCCTCCTGTCGCTCGCATATGGCGTATGGGCCTATGGCGACGTCATGAGGCGGGATGCCGGCAGCCAGCGCATGCAGGAGATCTCCGGCGCCGTCGCTGAAGGCGCGCAGGCCTATCTCAAGCGCCAGTACATTACCATCTCCGCAGTCGGCGCAGTTCTGTTCGTCGGATTGCTCTATCTTGGAATGCCCGTCGCCATTGGCTTCGCCATCGGCGCCATTCTTTCAGGCGCGGCCGGCTTCATCGGCATGAACGTGTCCGTGCGCGCGAATGTCCGCACCGCTCAGGCGGCCATGCAGTCGCTGGGCCAGGGCCTCGACGTCGCCTTCAAGGCCGGCGCGGTGACCGGCATGCTGGTGGCGGGCCTCGCGCTGCTCGGCGTCGCGGTGTATTTCGCGATCCTGACGGGTCCGATGGGATATGCTCCGTCGAGCCGCACCGTGATCGATGCGCTCGTGGCGCTCGGCTTCGGCGCCTCGCTGATCTCGATCTTCGCGCGGCTTGGCGGCGGCATCTTCACCAAGGGTGCCGATGTCGGCGCCGACCTTGTCGGCAAGGTCGAGGCCAATATCCCGGAAGATGATCCGCGCAACCCGGCCACGATCGCCGACAATGTCGGTGACAATGTGGGCGACTGCGCCGGCATGGCAGCCGACCTGTTCGAGACCTATGCGGTGACGCTGGTCGCCACGATGGTGCTTGCGGCGATCTTCTTCGCCGGCCAGGCGTCGCTCACGACGATGATGCTCTATCCGATGGCCATCGGCGCGGCGTGCATCGCCACGTCGATCATCGGCACGTTCTTCGTCAAGCTTGGTGCCAACAACTCGATCATGGGCGCCCTCTACAAGGGCTTCATCGCGGCGGGCGTCCTGTCGATCGCTGCCATCGCAGCCGTCAATCTTGCGATGTTCGGTGGCTTCGGCACGACCTTCACCGCTCAGATCCCGCGGCTTGGGGGCGGCGCCACGGCGGTCACGTTCAGCTCGGGCGCGCTCTTTGCCTCGGCGCTGGTCGGCCTTGCGGTGACGGGACTCATCGTCGTCATAACCGAGTATTACACGGGCACGGGCAAGCGCCCGGTGGTCTCGATCGCGCAGGCTTCGGTCACGGGCCACGGCACCAACGTCATCCAGGGCCTCGCGGTCTCGCTGGAATCGACGGCCCTGCCGACCATCGTCATCGTGGCCGGCATCATCGCCTCCTACTCGCTGGCTGGTCTGTTCGGCGTCGCCATCGCCACGACGGCCATGCTGTCGCTGGCCGGCGTGGTCGTGGCGCTCGACGCTTTCGGTCCCGTCACGGACAATGCCGGCGGCATCGCCGAAATGGCCGGCCTGCCCAAGGAAGTCCGCCACTCGACCGACGCGCTCGACGCGGTCGGCAACACCACGAAGGCGGTCACCAAGGGCTATGCCATCGGCTCGGCTGGCCTTGGCGCACTCGTGCTGTTTGCTGCCTATACGTCGGACCTCAACTTCTTCATCAACGAGGCCAACAAGGCCGGTTCGACCGCCTACCAGTACTTCAAGGGTGTGACGGTCGATTTCTCGCTCGCCAATCCCTATGTCGTCGTCGGCCTGCTGCTTGGCGGCCTCATCCCGTTCCTCTTCGGTGGAATGGGCATGACGGCGGTCGGCAAGGCGGCAGGCTCGGTGGTCGAGGAAGTCCGCCGGCAGTTCCGCGAAAAGCCCGGCATCATGGACGGTACGGAACGTCCTGATTA
The DNA here is from genome assembly GCA_044368425.1 of Beijerinckiaceae bacterium. Lineage (GTDB taxonomy): Bacteria > Pseudomonadota > Alphaproteobacteria > Rhizobiales > Beijerinckiaceae > JBIPLL01. The sequence goes on along the minus strand of JBIPLL010000206.1, from coordinate 2,973 downwards.
CGGTCGTGCGGTCGACATGCTGACCAAGGCCGCGATCAAGGAGATGATCATCCCGTCGCTGCTGCCGGTTCTGGCGCCCATCGTCACCTTCGTGGTGATCAATGCGATCGCCGGCAAGGACCAGGCCTTCGCATCGGTCGGCGCGATGCTGCTCGGCGTGATCGTGACCGGCATCTTCGTCGCGATCTCCATGACCTCGGGCGGCGGCGCCTGGGACAACGCGAAGAAGTCCTTCGAGGACGGCTTCGTCGACAAGGACGGCGTGCGCCACATGAAGGGTTCCGAGGCGCACAAGGCGTCTGTGACCGGCGATACTGTCGGCGACCCCTACAAGGACACGGCGGGCCCTGCCGTGAACCCGGCGATCAAGATCACCAACATCATCGCCCTGCTGCTGCTCGCGTTCCTCGCCCACGGGTGATACCGGCCGCGCATCGCGTCCCAAACAAGACGGCCCCGCGAGAGCGGGGCCGTTTTTCGTTCGAGGCGCATGCCGATTCGCTTTGCCGGGGCGCCACCATGATCTTGTCGGGGTGGGGGGGCGCTACGGGCGGAGACGATTGCAGCTCCGGCGCCAGCCCAAACACAAACGCCCGGCGCGAGGCCGGGCGTCGAGGGGGGCGAACTGGCGGGATCAGGCGCCGAACGGATTGAAGCGCGTCATTCCGCGGAAGAGGTTGCGGACGAAGCTCTGCTCGGCGCCGCCAGTGGGCGTCGTGCGGCTGATGAAGTCGAACACGACGCCGTCCTTCATGCCGTAATTCGCGACGCGCTCGACCTTGAAGGCGTTGTTGAAATAGATCGCCACCACGCGCTGATCCGTCACCGTCGGGTTGAGGAAGCGGAAGGTCTGCTGGGTCGTCTGGCTGATGTAATAAAAGGTCTTGTTTCCGACGGTCGAGACCGTGGAAGGGGTGCCCATCTGCGCGAGCACCGTCTGCACGTCCGTGCCGGGCTTGAGCTGCTCCAGCACTGCCTCGTCGAGGATGTAGCCGCGCTGCTGCGGGCCGTCATTGAACGAGGTGCAGCCCGCGACGCCGAGTGCCAGGGCCGTCGCGAGGAGGGCCGCACGCGCCGGCCGGAGGGTCAGGCGCGTGGTGAACTGGGAGCGCGAGAAGGGAAGCGTCATCATCCGACCTGGTTCAACGGAGGGTGCCGGAACCGTGCGATCCGTCTCGCCGTTTCCACACCACATGCTGCGTGATCGTCGTCCAAGGGGCGAACGCCTTGCCAGCCCCATGGGCGATGGCGTAACCCGCTCCCGTGGGTTTGGCAAGGCGGGGCTCCGCTTCAGCCGGAGCCGACCCTGCCTGTGCAGCCGCAGCTCGCCGGGATCAAGCCGTTGCCCGAGCCGGATGGAGGTCTCCGTGATCCTGAGCCTGTTTCGATCCGACCCGCAGCGCGCCCTGATCGATGCTCTGCACGCACGCGTCGTCGAGGGGTCCCGCCGTCCGGCGCTTTTCCGTCAGGGCGGCATCCCGGACACCGTCGAGGGGCGCTTCGAATCCCTCAGTCTGCACGCCGTGATTCTGGTGCGGCGGCTCCAGGCCCTTCCGGCGCCGGCGGACGACGTTGCGCAGGATTTCGTGGATGCGTTTTTCCGGCACCTCGACATCGCGCTGCGGGAACTTGGTGTTGGCGACCTGTCGGTCGGCAAGCGAATCAAGTCGCTCGCCAAGTCGTTCTATGGCCGCGTCGAGGCCTATGGCCCGGCGCTCGATGCCGGCGATGTGCCGGCCTTCGTGGAGGCTCTGGCACGCAATGTCACGATGGACGAGGCCGGCGCGCAATGGCTCGCCCGCCGGATGATTGCCGACGAGGCGGCACTCGCGCGCCTCGACCTCGATGCCATTCTCAGGAACGGGGAGCTTTTCCCGCCTGTCGACGGTGACATGTCCACGCAAAGCGCAGGAGGGGGCAATGGCTGACACAGGATCCGGCCGGCCGAAGGTGCAGGTCCGTGAGGATCGCCGGCCCTGGAGCACGACAATCAAGGTCGAGCGCGTGCCGCAGGGCGGGCTGTCGCTGCGTCTCGTGGCGGACGAGGCGGACCGCGCGACGCTGGCGCAGCAGCTCGGCCTTCCGGCTGTGGCCAAGGCGGAAGCAGCACTCGACATCGAGCGGCGCCACGGCGCGTGGCACGTTTCCGGGCAGATCGACGCGCTTGTCACCCAGATCTGCGGCGTCACGCTTGAGCCGTTCGAGGCCCGGGTCCGCGAGCCTGTCGAGATCAGCTTCAGCGACCGGGTCGATCCGGCGACACCCGACGGCGAGGCGGCGATGGACGCGCCCGACCCGCTGGAGGACGGGCGCATCGATCTGGGAGCCGTCGCGGCCGAGTTCCTGGCGCTGGGTCTCGATTCCTATCCCCGCAAGCCCGGCGTTTCCTTCGCATCGCCGGAAGAGGGGAATGCCGAGATGTCGCCTTTCGCTGCACTCAAGGGCCTCATGCGCAAGGATGAGGGACAATAGGGTCACGATTTCAGGTTGCGCCCCCAAGGGGGCGCGCTATTGTCCGGCGCGCCTGCGGGCGGCGCCATCGCCCCACCAGATGAAAGCCACGAACGCCCTATGTCGCAGACCGATGCCGTGAACAGCCCCGAGGGCACGCATCGGCCGGACGCGCCGGGGCGCCGGCCCCTGACCGTGGCGCTCGATGCGATGGGGGGCGACCACGGACCATCGGTCGTGGTGCCTGGTGCTGCGCTTGCGCTCATGCACAACCCAGATGTGCGTTTTCTGCTTATCGGCAACGAACCCGCGATCCGGGTCGAGCTTGCCAAGGCTCCCGCGCTCGCTGCCGCCTGCGAGGTTCGCCACACCGATGTCGCGATCCGCATGGACGACAAGCCAAGCCAGGCATTGCGGACGGGGCGTCGCGTCTCCTCGATGTGGATGGCCATCGAGGCGGTCAAGCGCGGCGAGGCGGATGTGTGCGTTTCCGCGGGCAATACAGGCGCGCTGATGGCGATG
>JBIPLL010000687.1:0-5667 GCA_044368425.1 Beijerinckiaceae bacterium | reverse complement strand
GGTGCTATCAATGGAGACGGAAACGAGGCGTTGTCCGTCCGGGCTGAAGGCCACGGAGTTCACCCAGCCTTTATGGCCTTGAAGGGGGGAGCCGATGGGCTTGCCGCTCACGCCATCCCACAGACGCAGAGTGTTGTCTGCAGAGCCGGAAACGAGGCGCCGTCCGTCCGGGCTGAAGGCCACTGAAAACACCCAATCTGTATGGCCTTGAAGGGGGGTGCCGATGGGCTTGCCGCTCATCCCATCCCAAAGACGTAGGGTGCTATCAATGGATCCGGAGAGGAGGCGCCCTCCGTCCGAGCTGAAGGCCACGGATTTTACCCAGCCTAAATGGCCTTGAAGGGGGGAGCCGATGGGCTCGCCGCTCAACCCATCCCACAGACGCAGGGTGTTGTCAGCAGAGCCGGAAACAAAGCGCCTTCCGTCTGGGCTGAAGGCCACGGAGAGCACCGAATTTCTATGGCCTTGGAGGGGGGAGCCGATGGGCTTGCCGCTCAACCCATCCCACAGACGCAGGGTGTTGTCGAAAGAGCCGGAGACAAAGCGCCGTCCGTCTGGGCTGAAGGCCACGGAGAGCACCGAATTTGTATGGCCTTGAAGGGGGGGGCCGATGGGCTGGCCGCTTAACGCATCCCACAGCTGCAGGGTGCCGTCGTCAGAGCCGGAAACGAGGCGCAGTCCGTCAGGGCTGAAGGCCACGGAGCGCACCGCAGATGGGGTGTAGATGCGGAGGTGGGGCGTGCCCGCTCGCCAGCGGGCCCAGGGCACGATCCAGGGGCGATCCAGGGACCTTGCCTGCCAGCGATCGGCCAGGTTGCTACACACCAGTTGGCGGGCGGCGAGCTCCAGGTAGGCAAGGCGCTCCAGGACCGTGCGGCCCGGCAGCGTGTTGGCTGCCAGCTCATAGGTGGCGGCGATCTCCCGCAGCAATTCGGCGTCTAGGCGAGCGGCTCCTGGGCGATCGGCGTCTTGCTCGGCGGCGGCTTGCAAGGCGGGTCGCAGCCGGGTGGGATCGCAGGCCGCCAGGAAGAGCTGATCGGCGGCCAGATCCTGCAGCCGGCCAGCCTTGGCGGTATGGGCGGCCAAGTGGCTGAGCAGGTAGGGATGGGCCTGGGGCCAGTCCGGCATCTTCTGACCTGGCAGCGGCGGCACCAGCAGCACAAGAGCATCCACGATCGCCCCCTGGGCGGTTTTCCCCTCTCTGGGGGGGCGCAGGTATTGCTCGGTCAGCACTTCGGCGGCCCGCTCATGGAAGAGGCGATACACCGACCCGCCCTGCTCCAGCGCCTCCACGATGTAGGCCGCCGCTTTCTGCCGCACCGCCTTGATCTGCGCATCGCTAATCGCGCTGCCGTGGAGTGCCGTGGCCATGGCCGCCCAGATCCGCTCCCACGGCAAGCCTTCTCCCTCGGCGAAGGCCAGGGGCAGCAGCACGGCCCGGGCGATGGCGCCAGTCACGACGGTGCCCTCTTTGGCAGCAGCTCCGGGGAGTGCCGCTTGCTGATCCCGTGCCTCCTGATCCAACTGGCGCAGAAACTCCTCCAGGGCTTCCTCAAAGCCACTGGGAAGCTGCTGCTGCCAACCAGGGATAGCTACATCCACCGCATCGGGCCGATTCAACAAGGCGGCCACGGCGGTGCGGGCCACCAGGAAGGAATGGTTCGATTGCTCGGCCAGGGCCAAGGCCACCTGCTTCGCCCGCTCTCGCATCGATTGGTACGGCGTGATGCGGTCTGGTTCCTCGCTGGCCAGCAGGCGCCGCTCCAGGTAGAGCACCACATCGTTGGCTTCGCCGTAGCGGGGGTCGTCGAGATCCAGCTCCTGGCTCGCGTCTCCCAATGCCGTCATTCGCCTGGCGCCAGAGGCAGCAAAGGCCGCACCCGGGTCAGGGCGGCAGCCCAGCAGCACAAACACATGGCCCATCACGGCCAGGGGGCGAAGCAGTTCGTTCACGATCAATTGCTGTTCGTCGGCCTCATCGAGGGCGTCAAACACCAGCACTCGTTTATGCAGCGGCTCCATGCCGATCGCCTCGCACAAGGCCGCCGCATCGCTTGCCTGGAGCTGCAGCTGGTCGGCCAGCTCGGCCACCACATTGGCCAGCAGCTTGCGGCGCAGCAGCACCGCCGCCTGCACAATCCTTTCCGGCGGCAGGGTTCCCTCCGGCAGCTGCAACCGGCCGGGGCCGAGCACCTGCTGGCGCCAGCGGGGATCAGAAAGCGTCACCAGCCGGGCCAGCAGGGCGGATTTGCCGCTGCCAGCCGAGCCGGTCACTACTCGGGCGCCGCCATCGGTGTGGGCTTGGTTCAACCAAGCCACCAGCTCGCGCAAGGCACGCTCCCGGCCGGTGAAATACCAGCCACCGCCACCGCTCTCAACACTTCGGGCCTTGGGGATCCAGTGCTCCTGAAATGTGCTCGCCTGCAGTTGCCGCAGGTAGGCGGCCTGGGTTTCCAGGTCGAGGCCAGGGCTGAGTTGGGGGATGTAGTTGGGATTGGGAAAAACCTTGCACTCGCCGGCAAGTTTCAACAAAGAATGGTGGGCCCTCTGGCCTCTCAAACACAGATTCACCTGAGCAAGCAGGCTGCCGATTTGCAGGTAGGGCTGGGCCTTGCCGCCCAGCCGTTCATCACCCTGCTTCACATTGTTCATCACCATTTCGAGAGCCTTAACGAAGGCCATTTCGTTGGCGATTTGCTTGCTGCTGGCTGCAGAGATCAGCACCACTTCTGGATCGCGATCGCCTGCGGAAAGGGCCAGCTTGGCAGCCAATCGGATGATGTCGAGCATGTGTCCTTCCGCGTGGCAGAGATCAAGAATGATCAGCACCTGGGCGGCTTTGGAATCCTTGATCAGCCGTCGGGCCAGATCTTCCGCCGCAATAGCGCTGGCATCGAGATCGGCAGGATTGGTATTGCTGGTGAGCAGGTAGAAGCGTTCGCGATCTCGCTGGCCATGGCTGGAGAAATACGCCACCTGCACATCACCAGCTTCGGAGCTATATCGCAAACCCGTACAACGCTCTAGCAAGCTGGTGTGATCCAGATCGAGGGCCTGGCGCTCCACCTCAAAGCCCATCTCCCCAAACAAGCGGCTGATCGCTGCGAGCTCATCAGGAACCGATTGCAGATCAGGGATCCCCTCCTCAGCAAAGCGGCTGTTGCCTGCCGCCAGCAGCCGTCGCCGGCTGGGCTCAGAGTCCAGAGGCAACGGCATCGCCCACTTCCCTGGTGCAGAGGTAGCGCACAGCATCATGAACCCGCGCACCATTGTCCACCCGCTGGTCGATCACGGTGGCCCCGAAGCGGCTGTTCAGGTTTTTCACCAGGGCCACGATGTCATCCGCCGCAGCGATGTTCACCCAACGCGTGAGGCCTTCAGGCCAGCGCCCCTGGCCTTCGTTCGGGGCCGGATCGAGCTGATCAAAAATCAGCTGACGTATGCCCAAGGGAGATCCGAGGGTGATGAAGGTGCGTGCCGGCTGCTCGGGAGCGGCGCAGAGGGCCTCGTAGGCCACCACCGAACCGAGGGAATGGCCGATCACCACGCGGGTATCGGGCCCCAGGGCCGCCAGTACCCGCTGGCGAGCTGCCGATCGCAGATCAGGTTCGCGGAGGTAGCGGCGCACCTGCTTGAGATCGCCGATCAGGGCGGTTTCGGCCAACCCCGCGAAGAAGCTGGATTGGCTCAGCCCATCCAGGGCTGACTGCAGCACCGACCAGCCAATGCCTTTGCCCCCGGTATGGGGCCCGCCAACCAGGGGGTCTAGTTGGGCCGCCTCTTTCCACCAAGCCAGCAGCAATTCCTGTTCCCATTCGTCGTCTAGGTCAGAGGCGTCATAAAAGGGGTCCAGGGCTTTGCCACCTGGGCGAAAGAGGTCGCCGTAGAAGGCGCAGCTCATATCTGCTTCATCAATCGGGTCTGCCCCAGCGCGGGCCAGGCCATCTTGCAGAGCAGGTAGCCAATTGCTGCGTAGCTGATATTCTCCGCCGTATTGATTGCCGATGCCATGGACAGCAACAATACGAGCCATATTAGATAAAAGCTTTCTTGTGGAGATTTAGTTACGATTGACCTTAGCAGCCCGTGACCGGGTTTGTTGATAAAATGTACTCTGTCGCGATCTGGCGATGTAGAGGTTTCCGCTGCACCCTTGAATATCTGGCTACCAAGTGAGCAATCAAGAGCTGCATTATTAAGCTCTGCCCCATTCTAGGTGCACTGGTTGGTTGCGACATCTGTTCGACAAGGGTGCGTTCTTGATCGCTGAGCAGGCAAAGAATCTACAAAGAATCCCGAAAGAAACCACCTGTCTGATTGGGCCAAAATCGTTGCGCCAGTCAAGGGTTCAAAGAAACCCAAGAATCCTGGGGACGTTAGGCGCACCGCGTTTTGGCACCCCCTGCAGCAGTGTGGAGTTGAGATGGCCCCAGCGACTGGATCTGTCGTCTGCAGGTAACGACAAGCAGCAAGCAATTCCTTTGAAAGGGGGCTGGATTCATTGGATTTTTTAGATCGTCTTGTGCTGCAGTGGATCTGAAGACTTTATAGGCCTGGATCTTTTGTGGATTCTTTGGATTCTTTCGCAAGCCCCCGCTGACGCTGCAATTGACAGCCTTAGTTGAGCGCCCGCACCGTAGCTGGACTGGCACAAATCCCCTGAAAACGGGCGGATCCATGCGTGAAGACACTCCAGAGGCCACCCCGTGCTTCATCCATCGCCAAAGCGCCCGGTACCACCATCCCACCGGCGGTAGCGGCTCCAAGCGCAGCCCTCAATCCAAGCGACGCCGCCCCCATCGCGCCGACCTTCCCCTTGCCGACGCCAATGATCTGGCGCTGCGCCATCGAGACAATGCCCGAGCGGTGGCGGCCAACTTCTATCGCCGCACGGGTTACCCCATGGAAGACCTGGAGCAGACCGCCATGGTGTGCATCATTCTGGAGGCCCGTCGCTACGAGCCTGATCGGGGCGGCTTTCGGCCTTTTGCCCGCCGCTATGCCAACGGCGAGGTGCAGCACTTCCTCCGGGTCAGGGCTTTCAGATCAAGGTGCCCCCAAAGCTGGCGGGCGATGCATGCCATGGGGCGAAAGCTGCAGGGCGTTGGTGTTGCCAGCGGGGCGGTGGCCCAGGTGTTGGGGGTGGATGAAGGCCGGTGGGAGGAGATTGAGCGGACTTGCGGTGTGGGAGTGGTGCCGTTGGGGCCGATCGAGCCGCTGTGAGTCACGGTGCCCAGGCGGCGAGCCTGGAGAGAAGAAAAGTCAGGGTGTCGGTCAGAATCTGCCTCACAGGGAAGATCTGAATCGGCGATAGCATCAGGCCATGACCAACCCCCAGCTCACCAAGAACCTGCTGGAGGTGATCCGGAGCCTGCCTGATGAGGATCGCAGGTGGCTGCTGGAGCAGCTCGGCGGGGAGGCCGTTGATCTGAGCAGTCAAGATCTGGCCGAACTCACCCAGGCGGGTCAAGCCTTCGATGACCTCGCCCAGGAACCTGATCTGTATAGCTTCAGCGACGGCGAACCGGTTGTGGCCGCTTGATGCTGGCTCGCTTTGACATCGTTCTGGTGGCCTTCCCGTTCACGGATGGGCCCAACGTCAAGCCCCGTCCAGCACTGGTGATCTGCCAGAGCGAGCGCCATCAGGATGTTTTGCTGGCTTTCATC
>JBIPLL010000203.1:0-5667 GCA_044368425.1 Beijerinckiaceae bacterium | reverse complement strand
GATCCGTCTCGCGACGTCGTCCTGATGGTCGAGGTCCGGGCGGAAACGACCTATGTGCGCCATCATCGCCAGAAGATTGTCTTCGTGCTCTCGGCGATGCGCCATTTCGCCCAGGAACTGCGCCAGACGGGCGTGCAGGTCGATTATGTGCGGCTCGATGACCCGGACAATACCGGCAGCTTCGGGGGCGAACTCACTCGCGCCATCGAAAGACACAGGCCCGATGCGGTCATCGTCACGGAGCCGGGCGAATGGCGCGTCTGGCAGATGATGCAGGACTGGCGCGAGGAACTCGGCGTGCCGCTGCTCATCCGCGAGGACGACCGGTTCCTGTGCACGCGGGACCGTTTTGCCGCCTGGGCGCAAGGCCGAAAAAGCCTTCGCATGGAGTTCTTCTATCGCGAGATGCGTCGCGAGAGCGGCTATCTGATGTGTGGCGCGGAGCCGGAAGGCGGCCAGTGGAATTTCGACCACGACAATCGCAAGACCCTGCCGCCGGGTGAGCGCCCGCCACAGCGCCTGCGCTTTGAGCCCGACGCCTCGACGCGCGAAGTCATCGATCTCGTCTCACGCCTGCATGGCGATCATTTCGGCGACCTTGAGCCGTTCGGCTGGGCTGTCACCCGCCAGGATGCCCTGCGCGCGCTCGACCATTTCGTCGCGGACTGCCTGCCACGCTTCGGCGATTTCCAGGACGCCATGCGGACCGGCGAGCCGTTCCTCTACCACGCCGCCCTGTCCCCATACCTGAATGCCGGCCTCCTGACCGCGCGGGAACTGTGCGACGCTGCGCAGGACGCCTGGCAGGCCGGCAAAGTCCCACTCAACGCCGTGGAAGGCTTCATCCGGCAGGTGATCGGCTGGCGGGAATATGTGCGCGGCATCTATTGGACGCGCATGCCCGATTATGCGCAAACGAATGCGCTCGCAGCCACCCGCCCCCTGCCCGTCTTCTACTGGACGGGCGAGACGGACATGAACTGCCTGCGCCAGTGCATTGCCGATACGCGCGCCCATGCCTATGCCCACCATATCCAGCGGCTGATGGTGACCGGCAACTTCGCCCTGCTTGCGGGCCTCGATCCGCAGGCCGTCGAGGACTGGTACCTCGTCGTCTATGCGGACGCCTATGACTGGGTCGAGCTGCCCAACGTTCACGGGATGGTGCTGTGGGCCGACAACGGCTTGCTGGCCTCCAAGCCCTATGCGGCTTCAGGGGCCTATATCGACCGCATGTCCGACTATTGCGGCTCATGCCGCTACGACGTGACGGCAAAGACCGGGCCGAACGCCTGCCCGTTCAACTATCTCTACTGGGATTTCCTGTTGCGAAACGAGGCGCGGCTTGCAGGAAATCACCGGCTCGCGATGCCCTATCGCACGCTCGCGAAGATGACACAGGAGCGCCGCGCCGCCATCACCGCCGATGCAGCGCAGTTCCTGGACAGTCTGGAGGCCGCCCCCGATGGCTGGTCGCGTGACGCTGTAAAGTCGACACAAGTATAACCCAGACATCCGAAACTGGCAGCACTCTCCAAGGGAAGCTGCCAAGCCATTCATCTTTCACAGATATTTTACGGATCAAGCGCAGGCTTGCTGCGCTTTCCTCTTGCGCACCCTTCGCATTGAGGTAACATTCAAGTATCTTATAACGCAGATTGGAGTTTTCATAAATCACAAGATTGGAGGTTTCAATGGTGTCGCGTGACTTCATACGTCAGTTGGAAGGTTATGGCCTGACCACCGCAGAAATACTCTACAGACTGCCAGATCATCCGCAGCTTTTGCAGACTTATGTCTGGCAGGACTACGATCTGGCTCCGAAATTTCCGGTGCTGCGGAATTTTCTCGATTTCTGGAAGCAGAAGCTGGAGGGACCACTCCATTCGGTGCGGATCGCCCATGCAGGGCTCATATGTCCCGCCGAGATCCGCTCCGTCGCTGTGCAATACGACCTGCACTGAAATACGAGGCTGGCGTCCGGAAGCGAAAGGGCCGGCGTGTGATCACGCCGGCCTTTCTTTTCGGGGGAAGCCGCCCGCCTTTCAGGCAGCGCGCGCCTTTGCCACGGCGTTGGGACCAAGCAGCCGGTCGACGTCCGGGGCGGGAACGGGGCGGGAGAACAGGTAGCCCTGCAGCAAATGGCAGCCCACGGCCTGCAGGAAGCGGTGCTGTTCCGGTGTCTCGACACCCTCCGCCGTCACCGTCAGGCCGAGTGCACGACCCAGATGCACGATCGAATGGACAAGAATGGCCGACTCGCCGGTCGCCTCCATGCTCTCCAGGAACGAGCGGTCGATCTTGATCTTGTCGAAGGCAAAGCGCCGCAGATAGATGAGGCTCGAATAGCCCGTGCCGAAATCGTCGAGCGCGAGATGGATGCCGAGTGCGCGAAGCTCCATCATGGCCGCTTCGGCGGCGTCGGCGTCATCGACCACCACGCCTTCCGTCAGTTCCAGCTCAAGGCAGGTCGGATCGAAGCCGGTTTCGGCAAGGATCCGCGCGACCGAGGCCACGAAATCCTTGTGGCGGAACTGGATCGCGGAAACGTTGACCGCCACCCGCAGGCCGGGCCAGCGCGCCCCGTCGAGGCAGGCGCGGCGCAGCACCCACTCGCCGAGCTGGACGATCAGCCCGCGCTCCTCGGCGACCGCAATGAACTGCGTTGGCGTGATCGTGCCATGTCGCGGATGGGGCCAGCGCACCAGCGCTTCGATTCCGATCACCGTGCTGCCATCGGCCGAAACCTGCGGCTGGTAATGAAGCACCAGTTCGTCATTGGCGATCGCCGCGCGCAGGTCGTCCTCGACGATCTTGCGCAGCTGGATCGTCTCGTCCATCTGCCGCTCGAAGAAGCTGAAGCGGTTCCGCCCCTCGTTCTTCGACTGGTAGAGCGCCGTGTCGGCAAGGCGCATCAGCGTCTGGCGGTCATTGCCATTGGAGGGCGCCATGGCGATGCCGATGGAGCAGCCGATAATGACCTCGGTCCCGGCCACCATGAACGGGCGGGTCAGGTCGTCCATAATGCGCCGGGCCAGCGCCTCGACATCGTTCAGGCCGCGCACGCCCGTCTGGATGATGGCAAATTCGTCGCCGCCGAAGCGCGCGAGCGTATCGGCGCCGCGCAGCAGGTTCGACAGTCGGCGTGCAACAGCCTGAATGAGCTCGTCGCCTGCCTGGTGGCCATGTGTATCGTTGACGACCTTGAACCGGTCGAGATCGAGGAACATGACGGCGAGCCCGAGCTGGCCTCGCCTCGTTCTGGCAAGCTCCTGGTCAAGCCGCTGTGAGAAGAGCAGCCGGTTCGGCAGGCCCGACAGCGGATCGTGCCCCAGCAATCGCCGCGCACGCTCCTCGCTCTGGGCAAGGTCGAGCGCCACCTTTTGCACATGATAGAGGATCAGGCCGCAGAAGCCGATGGCGGCAAGCAGCACCATGATGGAGATCGGCAGCAGCCGCTCGCGCATGATGTCACCAGGCAGGTACGGCTGGAAACTGAGCGCAGCCCGCGCCAATCCCTCGGCATCGAAAACCGGGAGACTGAGGCGCCCCTTGACCTGATCGTCACGCAATGAGCTGATCGTCAGGCCGTCCACCCCGAGGCGGCGCCCGAGCGTCTCCAGGGAGTCGGAGGTCTGCAGCGTCAGCCCGACAGCCGTCAGCCAGGTATCGCGCTCGCGCGAGGCCGGTGGCGCCATAGGCGCGAGGAGCACCTGATAGACATTGCCGTCGTGCCAGATGAGTCGGCCGGTCGCAAGCTCACGTGCATGAAAGGCACTGAAACTGTGCCTCCCGCCTGCAAACTGGTCGATATTGGCGAAATAATCCTTCGCGAGCGCGAGGACGACGTCCGACAGCCCGCGATCCAGCGTGACCTCGCCACCCGCCTCCCGCACAAGCGTCCCTTGCCGCGTCACCGCGACGGCGCGGTGGATGCCAAGCACATCGCTGGCCCGGTCGCTCAGAAGGTCGGCCACCCTGGCGCGCTCGCCTTCACCCGGCGACATGCCCCAGAGCTCGTCTGCAACCGTCAGGCCAGCAAGCTGGCTCGCACGCATCATGATGTCGATATGGAGCGCCGAGACGAACTGACTGCGCTGACGCTCGAGCGCAACGCCGTTGGCCCCCTCGCTCGTCCAGACCACGGTCGCCACGATCAGGCCGAGCGCACCGGCCAGAACCGCAACGATCGGCATGACCAGACGCAGGACGACGCCGGGGCGCTGCAAGGTTTTCGTCGGGGCAAAATCCATCATCAATGCGCTGATCCCGAATACACAGCGCCTTGGTATCCGACGAACTCTTTAAAACACGTTTCGTGGCGGCAGGATTCAGCCGCCACGCGCCGGATCGTAGGGCGGGCGCGGAATGGCGATATGGGCCGCCCGCAAGGCAGCCGACCAACGCTCCCGAAGGTCGTGGAAGTAAGGCTCGCCCGCCTCGATCCGGTGCACGACCTCCGATTGCATCGTATCGCGCCTCAGGACGAGGAGGTCGATGGGCAAGCCGACGCCGAGGTTCGAGCGCATGGTCGAATCCATCGAGATGAGTCCGATCTTCAGCGCGTCATAAAGTTCCGTGCGCGATGTGACCGCGCGATCGAGGATCGGCTTGCCATATTTGTGCTCGCCGATCTGCAGGAATGGCGCATCGAGCCCGCATTCGATGAAATTGCCTGCGGAATAGATCATGAACAGCCGCAGCGGCCCACCCTTGATCTGGCCGCCGACCAGCATGGTCACGTCGAACTTGATGTCAGCCAGCTCCAGGGCCGGACCGTCGATCGTCCGCACCTGGCGAACCGCGCGACCGATCAGCTGGGCCACGCGGAACATGGTCGGTGCATCGTAGATCGTCTCCGCCTCGCCGGTCTCGTCGTTGGGAACGCCCTCCGCGAGCAGGCTGATGACCGTCTGCGATATTGAGAGATTGCCCGCCGTGGCAATGGCGATGACGCGATCGCCCGGCCGCTCGAACAGATGCAGCTTCCGGAAGGTCGAGATATTGTCGAGGCCGGCATTGGTTCGCGTATCCGCGATCATCACCAGCCCGTCCTGCACCAGGACGCCGACGCAATAGGTCACCCACCCCTCCTCGTCCTGATCGGAGGTGTCAGGCTGCACAAGCCCCGCGCCCTCCGTCTATTCCTGCCGCTGGCGCATGGCCGCCTCGGCAACATGAAGCGCCACGGTCAATGATTCCTTGCCACCACCATAGCGGCTTCCGCGAACCGGTGCGGCCCCCAGATAATCGAGGCCGATGGCGACGCGCACATGAGCGGGCGTCATGCAGATGCCATTGGCAGGGTCGAAGCCGATCCAGCCCACTTCCGGAAGCCAGGCTTCCGCCCATGCATGGCCGGCATCCTGATGGTCCACGCCGTCGACGCGCTTGAAATAGCCCGAGACGTAGCGCGCCGGCACTCCCCAAAGGCGCACGGCGGCAAGGAAGACGTGAGTCAGGTCCTGGCACACGCCCTTGCGCATCGCGAAGGATTCCGCCGCGGTGGTGGCGACATGGGTCGGCTCGGTGTCAAAGACGATTTCCCTGTGGATGGCCGCGAGCAGGCCATGTGCCGCCTGGAGGGCATCGCCATGGCTGGCCCGGATATCCTGCGCAAACTCGCGGATCGCGCCGCTGGGCTCCGTCAGTTCGGTTTGCCGCAGG
>JBIPLL010000441.1:0-3136 GCA_044368425.1 Beijerinckiaceae bacterium | reverse complement strand
AGACGAAACCCGAGACAAGGATCGCGGTGGCGATGGTGCCGGCAAACTCGCTGAACACGCGCCCGACGACCCCGCCCATCAGGAAGACCGGGATGAACACCGCGACGAGAGACAAGGTGATGGAGATGACGGTGAAGCCGATCTCGCGCGACCCTTCCAGCGCCGCCTGGAACGGCTTCTTGCCCATCTCGATATGGCGCACGATGTTCTCGAGCACCACGATGGCGTCGTCGACCACGAGCCCCACGGCAAGGGTCAATGCCAGCAGCGAGATATTGTCGAGCGAATAGCCGAACAGATACATGAAGCCGAAGGTGCCGATCAGCGAGATCGGCAGCGTGATCGTGGGGATGAGCGTCGCCGCCACCCGCTTCAGGAACACGAAGATCACGAGAATGACGAAGCCCGTCGCGATGACCAGCTTTTCCAGCACCTTGTCGACCGATTGCTGGATCGGCACGGAACGGTCGTTCAGCACATGCAGGCCAACGGCCGGCGGCAATTGCTCGCGATAGTTCGGGATGCGCTCCCGGATCTGCTTGACGAGATCGACGGTGTTCGCGTCCGACTGGCGATAGATGGCCAGCACGATCGATCGCTCGTTGCCGAACCAGCTCGCCGTCTGGTCGTTCTCGACGGAATCGCTGATCTGCGCCACGTCCTCGAGCCGGATCGGCACGCCGTTACGCTGTGCGATGATCAGGCCGCCATATTCGGACGCCTGTTCGAGCTGGCCCGTAGCGCCGATGGTCAGGCGCTGCCGGTCGCCCTGGATGGCGCCCACCGGCGTATTCGAATTGGCCGCCTGCACCGCACTGCGCACGTCGTTCAGCGTCAGGCCGCGGGCAGAGACGGCGTCCGGGTTGACCTTGATGCGCACGGCATATTTCTGCGCGCCGAACACGTTCACCTGCGCAACGCCCGGGATCTGCGAGATCTGCTGCTGCAGGATCGTCTCGCCGTAATCGTTGACGGTCGAGAGCGGCAGCGTCGCGGATGTCAGGACGAGGAAGAGGATGGGCTGGTCGGCCGGGTTCACTTTCCGGAACGAGGGCGGGGAGGGGATGTCCTGCGGGAGACGGCGGGTCGCGGTGCTGATGGCCGCCTGCACGTCGAGTGCAGCGCCGTCGATATTGCGGTCGAGGTCGAATTGCAGCGTGATCGAGGTCGAGCCCTGCTGCGACACCGACGACATCGAGGTGATGCCGGAAATGCTCGCAAGCTCGCGCTCAAGAGGCGCGGCGACCGAGGTCGCCATCGTTTCCGGGCTCGCACCCGGCAGACGTGCGCTGACATTGATCGTCGGGAAATCGACGCGCGGCAATGCCGCGACCGGCAGCAGCTTGAAGGCGAACAACCCGAAGATCACGAATGACAGCATGATCAACGTGGTCATCACCGGGCGGCGGATGCAAAGTTCCGGCAGAGACATCGCTGGAATCCCCTTCGTGCCCGGTATCAGCTGTTGTTCGGTCGGCCTGCGCCCGGAACGGCACCCTGCGGCGACGCGCCCGGCTGGCGGGCATTGGGGTCGGCGCCTCCGCCCGGACCGCGTCGCTCGCCGCCGCGCGGCGCAACCCGCGCGCCATTCGTCAGCAGGAGCTGGCCTTCCGTCACGACCGTCTCGTCACCTTTGAGCCCCGAGGCGATGACCGTGATCTCGTCGACCTGGCGGGCCACGGTGACGGGCCGCACGCGCGCCGTGCCGTCCTCGACCACAAAGACGAACGAGCCCGTCTGGCTGACCTGCACGGCTTCGCGCGGCACGACGATCGTGTCCGGTTCCGTCCGCAATGTCAGGCGAACCTGCGTGAGCGCTCCCGGCCACAGGTGCTCGTCGCGGTTCTCGAACACCGCCCGCACCTGGAACGTCCCCGTCGTCGCATCAACGGCATTGTCGACAAAGGCCACCTGCCCGTTCGAGCCGCGCGGGAAGCCCTGCGGTGTCGCCAAGACACCCGCGCCGGCCCGGCCGATCGAGGCGCGCACGTCAGGCAGGTGGCGCTGCGGGAGCGAGAAATTCACATAGATCGGCGAGATCTGGTTGATGGTCGCCAGCGGCGTCGCATTGTCGCCCGACCGAGCGATATTGCCCTTCTTGAGGCCCGCCGCACCGACCCGGCCCGAAATCGGCGCCATGACGGAATAGAAGGAGAGCTGGACCCTCAGATTGTCGAGTCCAGCCTCGCCGGCCCGGACCGATGCGCGCAATGTCGCGACCTGCGTTCGGGCGATATCGAGCCGCTGCTCCGTGCTGAAGTCGCGTCGTGCAAGCTCCTCGGCGCGCTTGAGATCGGCCTCGGCGAGACCCAGCGAAGCCTTGTCGCGGGCGAGATTGGCGTCTGCCTGCCGGATCTGCGCCTCGATCTGCCGTGAATCGAGCACGAACAGCACATCGCCAGCCTTCACATAGGCGCCGTCCTCGAACTGCACGTCCATGATCTGGCTGTCGACGCGCGAACGAACGATCACGCTGGCAATGGTCTGCACCGTCCCGATGGCATCGAGCCGCACCGGCGTATCGCGCCGCTCGGCCCTCGCCACGACCACGGGAACCGGCGGACGCTGCTGCTGGGCACCGCCTGCACCTTGCCCGCCTGCACCTTGCCCGCCACCACTCGGCCCGCCGCTGCCTTGCGCCGGTGCGCTGCCGGAGCCCGCGCCGCCTGACTGCGCCTGCGCGAAGCCACTGGTCGGCGCGGCTGCAAGCATCGCGACAAGCACGAGATGCACGACAGACGTCCGCCGCGAATGAGGCACGCCAGCAATCGAATTCGACACGAGATAACCTTTTTCGTTCGCTTCCGGCGGCAATCCGCGCCAGCGGGCTGTGTATTAGCACACAGGATGTAGGGAAATTGCGTCGAAAATCAAACAGATCTCCAGCCATCCGTTGCACGGCGCATCGAAGGTCTGGGTCGGGTTGCGGGCGAACACGAAAACTGGCGGCCTCCTGCCGGTGCGAATACCCGCCGGTGCCGGCCTGCGCACCCTGCCGCACGCCAGATCTGGTCTCGCAGGCTGTGCGACGGCCCGCCGCCGCCTGTCTGCCCTCACGCAAAAGTGACGTCAGGTCCGCCCGTAGCGCCCCAGCCGCAAGGCATTCGTGACGACGCTCACGCTCGACAGCGCCATG
>JBIPLL010000547.1:0-2521 GCA_044368425.1 Beijerinckiaceae bacterium | reverse complement strand
CCCGAGGAACGGATAGAGCGCGCCAGCCGCGACCGGGACCAGCACGAGATTGTAGCCGAAGGCCCAGGCGAGGTTCTGGTGGATATTGCGCATCGTCGCATGCGACAGCCCGACCGCCTGCGCCACCAGCGGCAACTGTCCCGACATCAGCACCACATCGGCGCTCTCGATGGCGATATCGGTGCCGGTACCGATGGCGATGCCGACATCCGCGCTCGCCAGGGCCGGGGCATCGTTGATGCCGTCTCCCACGAACACGACCCGCTCGCCTCCTGATTTCAGCTCCGCGACGACCTGCGCCTTGTCCGTCGGCAGCACCTGCGCGCGCACCTCGCTGATGCCGAGACCTCTCGCCACCGCTGCGGCTGTCACGGCATGATCGCCGGTCACCATCACGAGTTTCAGACCTTGCTGGCGCAGGCTTGCAAGTGCCTCGGGCGTCGACCGCTTGACGGGATCGGCAACCGCCAGGACGCCGGCCGCGCGCCCGTCGACGGCCACGAAGAGCGGCGAGGCGCCCGCCTGCGCCAAGGCTTCGCCCCGCGTGCCCAGCGCCCCCGGTTCGACCCCCGCGCCGCTCAGGTAGCGTGCCGAGCCGACCAGAACCCGGCGCCCGCCGACCATGGCCTGCACGCCATGACCCGGCACGGCAACGAAGTCAGTGGCGTCCGGCACAAGCAGCTTGCGATCCCGCGCGGCCGTGACGATGGCATGCGCGACGGGGTGCTCCGACCGTGCCTCGACGCTCGCCGCCAGCGCCAGCACATCGTCGGCGCCAAAGCCGCTGGCTGGCTCGCAGGCTGTGAGGGCAGGGCGCCCTTCCGTGAGCGTCCCGGTCTTGTCGAGCGCGACCAGCGTGGCGTCCTTCAGCTTCTGCAGGCTGTCCCCGCGCCGGAACAGGATGCCGAGCTCCGCCGCGCGCCCGGTCGCGACCATGATCGACATCGGAGTCGCAAGGCCCATGGCGCAGGGGCAGGCAATGATCAGGACGCTGACCGCGCTGACGAGTGCCAGTCCCAGCGACGGCTGCGGCCCGAAGGCGAGCCAGATCACGAACGTCGCCGCCGCGATCGCCATGATGACTGGCACGAACACCGCCGTGACGCGGTCGACGACGCCCTGGATGGGCAGCTTGTCGGCCTGCGCCTGCGCGACCGTGCGGATGATCTGCGAGAGCAGCGTATCGGCTCCCACCTGCGTTGCCCGCAAGGTCAGGGCTCCGGCGCCGTTGACAGTGCCGCCAATGACATTCGCGCCCGGTTCCTTCAGCACAGGGACCGGCTCGCCCGTGATTATGGCCTCGTCCACATAGGACTGGCCCTCGGTCACGCGAGCATCGACAGGGATGCGTTCGCCCGGTCGCACCCGCACGATCGCGCCCACGCTCAGCGCCTCGATCGCCACCTCGCGCTCCTGCCCGTCCTCGACGAGACGCGCCGTTTTGGCCCCCAGCGTCACCAGACGTCGGATCGCATCGCTCGCATGGCTGCGGCTCAGCGCCTCAAGGCGCCGCCCCACGAGAATCAGCGTGACGACGACGGCACCAGATTCGAAATAGGAATGCGCCGCCCCCTCTGGCAGCAGGCGCGGCGCGAAGCTCGCGACCGTCGAATAGAGATAGGCTGCGGCTGTCCCGAGGGCGACGAGCGTGTTCATGTCGGGCGCGCCGCGCAGCAGGGCCGGCCAGCCCTTCTGATGGAAACGCAGGCCCGGCCCCCAGAAGACGATGCTGCCGAGCGCGAACACGATGAGCGCGCGCGTCGTCTCGCCGATGGCGCCTGCCAGCGCATGATGGAAGCCGGGGATCATGTGCCCGCCCATCTCGATGATGACGAGCGGCACGGTCGCCAGCGCCGCAAACCAGGTGGCGCGCGTCAGTTCGTCGAGTTCAGCCTCCCGCTGCGCCTGCGCCGCGGCATCGGCCTCCTGCGGGTCGCCAACGGCCTGCGCCTCGTAGCCCGCATCCTCGACCGCGCCGATGGCGGTCGCCGCAAGATCGGCCCTTTCGCCGACGAAACTCACATGCGCCCGCTGTGTCGCAAGATTGACGCGCGCGCCCGTTACGCCCGGCACTCGGACAAGTGCAGCCTCGACGCGCGAGACGCAGGCGGCGCAGGTGAGCCCGCCGAGCGCCAGTTCAAGTTGCCCGCGGGCGACATCATAGCCCGCATTCTCGATCGCTTCGACCACACCCGGCAGCGCGGCCGCATCCGTGACCGTCACCCGGGCCTGCTGGGTCGCCAGATTGACGCTCGCCGACTCGACGAATGGTGCGCGGGCTGCCGCCGCCTCCACCCGCCCCACACAGGCGGCACAGGTCATGCCGGTCACTGAAAGGGTGACGGAGATGGGGGAGGTGGAGGATTGGGTCATGCTCTCGGCCCGGTTCGCGACGACGCTTGATCTGATATGGCGCGCTCCGCAGCGGGATACGAGTATCCGTGACGAGGGGCCGCCCTGCGCAGGAAGCGCACCGACAACGACCGCTTGCCGGCACGCTGCCCGAATCTGTCCCGTAAAT